>JBBSNV010000186.1:0-5052 GCA_038260375.1 Reyranellales bacterium | reverse complement strand
TGGGCGGCCGGCTGGGTTACGTGCTGTTCTACAAGCCGGTGGAATTCGCCGCCAATCCGTTGACGATTTTCGAGATTTGGCATGGTGGCATGTCGTTCCATGGCGGCCTGCTGGGCGTGATCCTGGCCATCCTGCTCTACACTTGGCGCCAAGGCCTGATGTTCGCGCCGCGCGACAAGCCCAATATGTGGGCCTTCGCCGACATCATCGCCGCCGCCACGCCGCCCGGATTGTTCTTCGGCCGCGTCGCCAATTTTATCAACGGGGAATTATGGGGCCGCCCCAGCGACGTGCCATGGGCGATGGTCTTCCCCGATGACAAGTTCCAGCTGCCGCGTCATCCCAGCCAGCTCTATCAGGCGTTTCTGGAAGGCATCGCGTTGTTCGCCGTGCTGCTAATTGCGATCTATGTGTTCAAGGCACGGCGGCGGCCCGGCTTGGTGGCGGGGTTGTTCCTGGTCGGCTACGCCATCGCCCGCGCCATCGGCGAGTTGTTCCGCGAGCCGGACGATTTCCTGGGCTTCATTTTCGGTCCGATCACCATGGGCCAGCTTCTATCGCTGCCGCTGTTGTTGTTCGGTGTTTGGATGATCTGGCGCGCGGCCAATGGCCTCGAACTTTCAGGCAAAGCTCTGTCCGATAAGCCGTGAGCGCGACCAAGCAACGGCTGATCGCGCGCATCCATAGCCTGGGGCCGATCACCGTGGCCGACTTCATGAGCCAAGCGCTGTCGCAAGGGCATGACAGTTATTATCGCAACCGTGATCCGTTGGGCGCGGCGGGTGATTTCATCACCGCACCCGAGATCAGCCAGATGTTCGGCGAGTTGATCGGCGCCTGGCTGGCCGAGCGCTGGCAGGCACTGGGCCAGCCCAGGCGCGTCCTGCTGATCGAGTTGGGGCCGGGCCGCGGCACGTTATTGGCCGATGCCTTGCGTGCCACACGCAAGGTCGCAGGGTTCCACCAAGCGCTCGAACTCCACCTGGTCGAGATCAACGCCACCTTGCGCCAGACCCAGGCCAAAGCAATCGCCGCTGTTGCGCCCGATCTCGCCCACGACCTGACACCGCATTGGCATAACAGCTTCACAGATTTGACCGACAGCGACGTTCCGCTGTTGTTGGTGGCCAACGAATTCTTCGATGCCCTGCCGATCCGCCAATTGCAGCGCACCGAGCGCGATTGGCGCGAGCGACTGATCGATATCGACGATACCGGCGAAAATCTGCGTTACGTGCTGGCGCCGGGACCATCGCCGCTGGCGGCACTGCTGCCGGCCGACACCGCCCAGGCAAGACCCGGCGACATTGCCGAGCTGTCGCCGCCATCCTTGGCGCTGATGCAAGCCATTGCCGAACGCATCGCCCGCCAGCGCGGCGCGGCGCTGATCGTCGACTACGGCCGCGCTGCGATGTTCGGGCCCAGTCTGCAGGCCGTGGCCAATCACCGCCGCGCCGAGCCGCTGGACCAGCCGGGCCAGGCCGATCTGTCGGCGCTGGTCGATTTCGCCATGCTGGCGCGCGTCGCGAACCAATCCGGCGCCGCTTGGTTCGGCCCGGTCGGACAAGGCGCGTTCCTTACCGCGCTCGGTATCCAGTTGCGTGCCCAAGCGCTCAAGGCCCACGGCGGCGATGGTGCCGCAATCGATGCGGCGCTGGCGCGCTTGATCGCGCCCGAGCAAATGGGCATTTTGTTCAAGGCGTTGGCCGTGATCGATAAAGATCAATCGCCGCCTGCCGGTTTCACCTGAGGCGCAATCGTCGATGACGTCCGCAACCCAACCCCAAACCATCGCCGCCGCCAATTTGTTCGGCTGCGTTGGCGTGAGGCACGGCTTTTTCACGCGTCATGGCGGCACCAGCGCCGGGCGTTACGCGTCGCTCAATTGCGGCTTGGGTTCGGGCGACGACCGCATCCACGTGATCGAGAATCGCGCCCGCGCCGCGCGTCATTTCGACTTGGCGCCGGAGAGCCTGGTCTCGGTCTATCAAATCCATTCGCCCAACGTGATTGTGGTCGAACGGCCGTGGACGGCGGAGGACGCGCCGCGCGCCGACGCCATGGTCACCGACCAAACTGGAATCATGCTGGGCATCCTGGCGGCCGATTGCGCGCCGGTGCTGTTCGCCGACGCCGAGAAGCGGGTGATCGGCGCCTGCCATGCCGGCTGGCGCGGCGCGCTGGGCGGCGTGGCCGAAGCGACCGTGGCGGCGATGGAAAGACTAGGCGCCGAACGCTCGCGCATCGTTGCTGCCGTAGGGCCGTGCATCGCCCAGGCCTCGTACGAAGTCAGCGACGATTTCGCAGCCCCGTTCCTAAGGCAAGATAAAGACAATGCGAGCTTCTTCGTGCCCGGCAAGCGCCCAGGCAAATTGCAGTTCGACCTGCCGGGCTATTTGCTGCAACGCTTGAGCCTGCTCGGCTTGGCCGGCGCCGAAGCCACCGGTCAAGACACGCAAGCGGGCGAAGCCGATTTCTTCAGCTATCGCCGCACCACCCTGCGCGGCGAGCAAGATTATGGCCGCTTGCTGTCGGCCATTGCGCTGACGGGTTAGCCGATGCCGTACACCGTGATGGTCGTGTTCATCTGTTTGCTGGGCGTGCTGGTGAGTTGTGTTATCATTTAAATCCCTCTGCGCCTGCGTACTGACAACGCTAGCGCTGGCGCTCCCGGCCTGTGGCAACCTGCCCCGCCCGTTCCAGCCGGAGGAAAAATACCTACCGATCGTGCGGCCAATCAGCCCGCAAGCCGCCGAAGTGCTGCGAGAGCGCAACAATCTGGTGATCCAAGACATCGTCAACGCGCCGGGGCCGGGTGGGCCGCGCCTGGCGGCATCGATGGCGGTGGCGCTGCGCAACGAGGGCATCGCGGCCGACGTGGTGGCGCAAGAAGGCGGCATGACCTTGGCCGGGATCGCCGACATCAAGACCTTCCCCAACGACATCGAAGTGCACATCGTCTGGTACGTGCTCGATGCGCGTGGCATGCGCGTCGGCCAGCAGGATCAGATCGTCCGCGGTCGCTTGGAGGATTGGCAGGACGGCAACGACCGGCTGTTGTCGCGCATCGCGCTGCTGGGTGCGCCGGAGCTGGGACGCCTGATCAAAGGCCTGATCGCAGCACCGCCGGTAGTGGCGCAGGCGCCCTCGCCACCTGCGCCGCCGGTCGACGAGTGCAAGGGTAAGAAGAATATCGAAGCCTGCCGCGGGGCAGCGGCCAAAGCGGCGGCTAAAGCCCCGCCGATGGTGCCAATCAACACGCAAGCTGCTTCGCCCGCGACCGCACCAAGTCCAACCCGGCCGCCAGTACAGGCCATCTCGGCGCCCGCGCCCGCGCCTGGGCCTGCCCCTGGACCGCGGCTCGACGCGTTGGGTTTCTATGTCGCCAAGGTCAGCGGCGCGCCCGGCGACGGCAACGACAGCTTGACCGGCGGCATGCGCCTGGCTTTGGGCCGGCGCGGCTTTGCGCTATTCGCCAAGTCCGACGGCAAGGCCTTTGCCATCTCCGGCAAGGTGACCATGACGCCGGTCGATGCCGAGCGCGAGAAGATCTCTGTGGTTTGGACGGTGAGCGATCCCGACAACAAAAAGCTGGGCGACATCGAACAATCCAATATCATTCCCAAGAACTCGCTGGCCGGCGAATGGGGCGGCGTGGCCAAGGAGATCACCGTGGCCGCGGCTGAAGGCCTGCTCGATCTGTTGGGCAAGCTTGCCAAAGGCGGCACGCCATGAGCCAAGCGCCGATCAAGCCGCAATGGCTCGACGAGTGGCTGGAGAAGCTGCTGCGGCCGGTGCAGAAGCTGCCGGTGTTTGCCGACGAGCGCACCGCCCAGGAACAACACCGCCGCGTGCAGTACTTCGCGCTGGCGACCCTGCTCAGTCTGATGGTGGCGTTTGGCGGTGCGTTGTTCGCGATGGGCATCGCCCAGCAGTTCCCGACCATGACGCTCCTGCACATGGTGGTTACCCTGCCGGTGGTCGTCGCCGTACTGATGTACGGCCTTCTATATTTGGTCCTCGTGCGCGGCCGCAAAGACGATGGCGACCATCCCTGGCGTTGGGCCGCCACCAAGCAAGGCCTGATGCTCAAGCGCAGCACCGGCAAGATCTACGAAGGCACCTGGGCGCAATGGCGCTTCGAGGGCTATCGCTACATGAGCTATCGCGGATCGCGCGGCGTGACCGGGCTGGAAGTCTCGCTTGACGGCGAGACTATCGTCATCGACCTCAAGCGCATCAAAGGTATCAGGCCTAATCTGCGCCTGGCGCGCGCCGTGGTGCAGCAGCTCGCGGTCGAAGGCGATAAGCCTTAGGCGCGCGATCGCTTGGCATCAAACGCGAACGACGCGTTGATGCCGAGCGTGAATCGCCCGCCAAAATCAATAAGCCTATTCGATCGGACGCAAGGTCAGCCGCAGCAGGCTGATATTGCCGGTCAGGAAGCCATAGGCCGAAAGTTTCAGGTAACGCTCGTAGCGCTGCACCTGTTCGGCCCCGACCAGATCGATCGCCTCTTTACGCTTAGCGCGCAGATTGTTGGCCCAGATTTCGCAGGTGCGCGAATAGTCGATGCGATCGTTGCGCACCATGACGATTTCGAACAGCCCGTCGCAGGCGACGACGATCTCTTCCAGACGCGGCAGATCGGAATCGGGAAATATCTGCGACATCAGCTTCACGTTGGGATCGTCGCGACGCAATTTGCCGTAGGCGATGGTCTGCAGCGACAGCCCGCCCTTGGGGTTGAGCCAGCCCCGGCACTTGGCGAAAAAGTCGCGATAGATGGCGATCTTGGCAGCGGCATCGTCGTCGGGCTTGGTGAAATGCTCGAACGCACCGATCGAGATAATCGAATCGTAGGCGGCGGCCGGCTGATGATCGGCCCAACTTTCCAGCCGCACTTCCAATTTCGGGCTTTTACGCGCGCGCACGGCTTGGGCCTGCGCTTCGCTCAAGGTCAGGCCGACCCCGGCTTCGACATTGGCACGCGCCGCACAGGCGCCCACGGTGGCGCCCCAACCGCAGCCGATATCCAGCACGCGCTTGGCG
>JBBSNV010000185.1:0-5087 GCA_038260375.1 Reyranellales bacterium | reverse complement strand
TTGGCAGCCCGGTCTTAGTTGGCAGCCCGGTCTTAGTTGGCAGCGACGTCGATATCGCTGGGATCGACCTTCACCACCGTACAATCGAGCGCACCCTGGTCTTGCAACCGGCGACAGCCGATCGACGCTTCGCCTTGGGTCAGACCCGACAGCCTTGCGCGATAGAGCGTGCGGCCTTTGCTTTCAACCGGCGCGATCGAGGCTGTGGCGCGCAAATCGGGCAGGTTGATTTGGGCGGTGGCGATGGCGCTGCGCGCGGCGCCGGTATCGCCGAACGCGCCTACTTGCATGGCCCAGATATCGCCGCCATTGCCGTTGCCGCGCACATTGCGGACCGTGCCTGGCGTCAGCGCCACATTGGTCGTGTTGGCCAGCGGCAGGGACGGGGCGGTGGCTGGCGCGGTCGGGTTGACTGCGGAGATGCGGGTGCCGATAGGATCCTTGTTCGGTGTCCAGGCCGGCGCGGTGTTGGCCACGGCGACCGGCACGATGGTGCCGCCATTGGCTTTGGGCGCTGGCAGCAGTCTGTCGTTGCTGGCGACTAGGGAAGAGGTGCCGTTGAACGCCCCGTCCATCAAGGCGGCGATAGCGTTATCGCGCGACTGTGCTGAGTCGCCGCCCATCATCACGCCGATCAGGCGGCGTTCATCGCGCTTGGCGGTCAGGATGATGTTGTAGCCAGAGGCATTGATGTAACCGGTCTTTAGGCCTTCGGCGCCATTGTACCAACCCAGCATGCGGTTGTGATTGGTGTTGATACGCCTCCCATAGACGAACTCCTGGGTCGAGAACAACGGGTAATAGGCCGGGAAGTCGCGGATCAAGGCCAAGGTCAGGATCGCCTGATCCCGCGCGGTGGTGATCTGCGAGTCGTTGGGCAGGCCCGAGGCGTTGCGATACAGCGTATTCTTCATGCCGAGCTGGCGCGCCTTCTCGGTCATGCGCTGGGCGAAGATATCCTCGTCACCCGATAAAGCTTCCGCCAGCACCACAGCGGCATCGTTGGCCGATTTGGTGATCAGACCCAGGATGGCGTCGCGCACTGTAATCGTGCCGCCTTCCTTGAGATCGAGCTTGGTTGGCGACTGGATCGAGGCCCAACCCGATACCGACAGGCGTTGGTCCATGGTCAGCTTGCCACGGTCGAGCGCTTCGAAGGTGAGATAGAGGGTCATCACCTTGGTCAGCGACGCGGGATGGCGCGGTGCATCGCCATTGTCGTCGCTGATCACCTGGCCCGTCGCGGCCTCGATGATCACCGCCGCATAACGGTCGCCACGCTTGGTGGTGATGGCGGAGGCCGGCGCCGTCTTGGCGGTTTTGAGCTTTTGCGCTCGTGGCGCCAGCTTTTTGACCGGCGCGGCGGCGGCGGCGGCAACCTTGCCCTTGGGCGCTGGCGCGGCAACGGCCGGGGTCAGCCCGAAAAAAATGCCCACGACGGCGATCAGGCCGACACGGCTAAATTTGCCCAAGAACCGGTGCAAACTCATTCGTCTCCCCCACCGCGGTATTTCCGTATCGGAAAAAAGCGGTCCGAATCCAGAGGTTATCGCCCAATCTTCAGAGTTTTATTGAATTTCCCAAGTTTTCGCAACCCTTGTCTGCTATGGGCCGTTGCAAATCTGAAGCCGGTCCACCTCGTTGTTTTTTGCTAGGCTAATGCGAAAGCAGCCAAATCCCAAGGTTTTTTGCCATGCAGAGACTTTTTCGCGCATTTGTTACAGCCCTCGTCGCCGCCTTGATCGGCGTTGCGGCGTCAGCCGCGCCGGTCGATAGCCCGCTGCTGCGCAGCTTTTACTGGTTCCGGTTCGTGGGCGGTGACGATTTGAAAAAAGCCTGCGCCAATGGCGCGCCCGATATCTATCGCCTGATTTACAACGCCACCTGGCGCCAGCAGGTGCGGGCTTATGACGTCGAAACCCGGCCCGACGGCACGGGCCATATGACGATCCGCATCCTAGGCCCGGCTGTGCTGAACAACATCGAGATCTCCGAGCCGTCCGGCATCCTCGATCCTTGGCGCGGCCAGCGCGCGGTGGTCGAGCTGTCGCGCGACCAAGTTGCGGCCGTTAGGGCGGCGATCGAATCCAGCGGCGGCTTTGCATTCCCGACACGTAAGTTCGAAATCCCGTCCAATGATTACTATTGGGCGGTCAGCGCCTGCCGCGCCGGACAATTCACCTCGACCGCCTATCTCTACGAGTTGGATAAGTTCAAAGCGGTCCACTTCGACACGCTGATGTTCAGCCTCGATACCACCGGCGTGCCGGTCAACCCGGTGAAGGATCTGCCGCCATCTTCATTCCGCGGCGACCAAAACCAGGTGTGGCGGCTTAGGGTCGGGCAGCACGGGATTGAATATTAAGGTATTGATTTACAAGGAGATTAAAAATGCCGCAGCGCAGCATTTTCCTCTTGACCTGACGACGAGTGCGCCTATATTTAGTCCATGCTGCACTGCAGCAAAGGCTAAAGCGCATGCGTTGGCCTCACCCAATTCGATTTTGCCAGGAGCGCAACATGAGCGATTACACCAATCCGGTCGAAACCGCGACGAAAGCTGCCGGTTCGGCCTTCAAGGGCTACGACGAAGCCGCCGTGGTCGGCAAAGAGAACCTCGACGCCTTTATGGCCTCGGGCAATGTATTGGCCAAGGGTTTCGAGACCATCGCCAAAAGCTGGATGGCCTTCAGCCAAAAGTCGGTCGAAACCGGCATGGGCGCAGCCAAGGAAGTGTTCGGCGCCAAGAATTTGAAGGACCTGGTCGAGTGGCAGGGCCAATTCGTACGCCAGAGCTTCGATGCGCTGTTCGACGAGACCTCGAAGCTGTCGGAAATCGGCGTCAAGACCGCCCAAGAGGCGTTTGGCCCGATCAGCGAGCGCTTCAACGTCGCGGTCGAGACCATGCTGAAGCGGCCGACTGTTTAACTCGGTCCGGATTGTTACACGGCAAAGCCCGGCCATCGCGCCGGGCTTTTTCTTTGCCCGTTGTTCGATGGACGAGGCTATTTCCCTGAATAGAAAAGGGGATCTGACGGTGGATGGATTGAAGTTTGCCCTGGTCGGGAGCATCTTTATCGCATGAGCGAGGGCGACAAGAAAAACGGATCGGACGGCCAGACCGGCGTCGTTACCAAAACACGCGCCAAAACCAAGAAGCCGTCGATGTACAAGGTCTTGATGCTGAACGACGATTACACGCCGATGGAGTTCGTCGTGCACGTCCTGGAAGTCTATTTCGGCAAGAACCAAGACGAGGCCACCAAGATCATGCTGCACGTGCACCAGCGCGGCGTCGGCATCTGCGGCGTCTACACCTACGAGGTGGCCGAGACCAAGGTGGCCCAGGTCATGGACGATGCCCGCCGCAACCAGCATCCGCTGCAATGTACCCTCGAGAAAGAGTAGCCTTGAACAGTAAGGAGATCGCCGATGCTGTCTCGTAACCTGGAAAAAACCCTACATCGCGCGATTGCGTTGGCTGGCGAGCGCCACCACGAATATTCGACCCTGGAGCATTTGTTGCTGGCCCTGACCGAGGACAGCGACGCCATTGCCGTGCTGCGCGCCTGCGGCGTCGATATCGACAAGCTGCGCCGCGAGTTGGGCAATTACATCGACGTCGAACTGGCCGGCCTGGCGACCGGCTCGGTGCGCGACCCGCAACCCACCGCCGGCTTCCAGCGTGTGGTGCAGCGCGCGGCAATCCACGTGCAATCGTCGGGCCGCGAGGAAGTCACCGGCGCCAACGTGCTGGTGGCGATGTTCTCCGAGCGCGAGAACCACGCCGTCTATTTCCTGCAGCAGCAGGACATGTCCCGCTTGGATGCGGTCAATTACATCAGCCACGGCATCGCCAAGGTGCCCGGCCAGGCCAAGACGCGGCGCGTTTCGGGCGCCGACGAGGATGCGCAGGGTGAAACCGTGGCGAAACAAGGCGACGATGCGTTGGCGGCCTATTGCGTCGATCTCAACAAGAAGGCCAAGGAAGGCCGCATCGATCCGCTGATCGGCCGCGAGGCCGAGGTCGAGCGCACCATCCAGATCCTGTGCCGCCGCAGCAAGAACAACCCGCTTTATGTCGGCGATCCCGGCGTCGGCAAGACCGCCATCGCCGAGGGCTTGGCGCGCAAGATCGTCAACAACGAAGTGCCCGAGGTGTTGTCCAACGCGGTGATCTATTCGCTCGACATGGGTTCGTTGCTGGCCGGCACGCGCTATCGCGGCGATTTCGAGGAACGGCTGAAGGCGGTGCTGGCCGAGTTGAAGGCGCGGCCAGGCTCGGTGCTGTTCATCGACGAAATCCACACCGTGATTGGCGCCGGCGCCACTTCGGGCGGCTCGATGGATGCGTCGAACTTGCTCAAGCCGGTCTTGGCATCGGGCGAGCTGCGTTGCATCGGCTCGACCACCTACAAGGAATTCCGCAACTACTTTGAAAAGGACCGCGCTTTGGTGCGCCGGTTCCAGAAGATCGACGTGATCGAGCCCAGCGTCGAAGACACGGTGAAGATCCTGCAGGGTCTAAAGCCCTATTACGAAGAACATCACAACGTGCGCTACACGACCGAGGCCATCCGCGCCGCGGTCGAGCTGGCGGCCAAATACATCAACGACCGCAAGTTGCCCGACAAAGCGATCGACGTGATCGACGAGGTTGGCGCGGCGCAAATGCTGGTGCCCGAAAACAAGCGCAAAAAGAATATCGGCGTTAAGGACATCGAAGCGGTGGTGGCCAAGATCGCGCGCATCCCACCCAAGAGCGTGTCCAAGGACGATACCGAGGTGCTGCGCCATATCGACCGCGATTTGAAGACGGTGGTGTACGGCCAGGACGCGGCGATCGAATCGCTGGCCGCCGCGATCAAGCTGGCGCGCGCTGGACTGCGTCAAGGCGATAAGCCGATCGGCTCCTACCTGCTGGCCGGCCCGACCGGCGTCGGCAAAACCGAAGTGACCAAGCAGTTGGCGCGCATCATGGGCGTCGAGCTGATCCGCTTCGACATGTCCGAATACATGGAGCGGCACAGCATATCGCGCCTGATCGGCGCGCCGCCGGGCTATGTCGGTTTCGACCAGGGCGGCTT
>JBBSNV010000184.1:0-5104 GCA_038260375.1 Reyranellales bacterium | reverse complement strand
TGGCTGATGGCGATCGCGGGCTTTGCCCGGCGCTGGGCAAAGCCGACGCCGTTCTTGCGCTACGCCACACCTGCGGTCTATCCGTTTTACATTCTGCACCAGACCATCGCGGTGGGCGTGGTTTTCTACTTGGTGCAAACCGATTTGCCGGTAGCGCTCAAATATGGCGTTGTCGTCACAGCGACATTTGCCGGCTGCTGGTTGCTTTACGAGTTTGTTGTGCGGCGCGTGGCGATACTGCGGCCGCTGTTTGGGATGAATCCGCTGCCACCGAAGACCGATAGGCAGTCGTTGCCGGCGGTGTAGGCCGGTCGCCACGCCTCTTAGCGTTGGCTCTTCAATCCGCTGGCCGAGACGCCGACATCCCAATTGCTGGGAAAGCGATAATCCAGTGCGGCCTTGCCGCCCCAATTTTTATCGGTGTCGGCTTTGCTGGAAAAATTGTCGGTCGCGGTCGAGGGCGGCGACAGGCGCATGCGGTCGCCCGCGTTCTGCATATAACGACCTTTGAGCGACATGGTGAAGCCCGGACCGGTGGAATAGATTTGCGCGCCAGCGGCATACGCATAAGCGACAACAACAGCGCCCATCGCTGTGGCGATTAACAGTCGATGTGTCTGAGGCTTTGTCATGGTCGGTATTCCTCAAGCGGCACACCGATCTTACTACCAGCCAGGCAATTTTAGGGCGGCAATCGCCGATCGCCGCACCGTGGTGCGATCAACCTGATTTTATTGCAGAAAATCGGCCGTTTGAGCCTCGCTTGCCCGTTTTCCCCGGCAATGCCTATATAGATGCCACGGGAGTACGAAATTCAGAAGCATCAGGAGAATTCCGATGGCCGCCAATGATGTCGTAATTACTGCCGCTGCGCGCACGCCGATCGGCTCGTTCAATGGCGCGTTCGCCAGCCTGCCGGCGCATGAACTGGGCAAGATCGCCGTCGCCGAAGCGATGAAGCGCTCGCAGGTGAAGCCGGAAGAAGTGGATGAAGTGATCTTGGGCCAGATCCTGCAAGCCGGCCAAGGCCAGAACCCGGCGCGCCAAGCCGCCATCAATGCCGGCCTGCCGGTCGAAAAGACCGCCTTCAGCATCAACCAGCTCTGTGGCTCGGGCCTGCGCTCGGTGGCGTTGGGCTGGCAGGCGATCAAGAACGGCGACGCCAGCATCATGGTGGTGGGTGGCCAGGAGAGCATGAGCCAAGCGCAGCACGCAGCACATTTGCGCGACGGCACCAAGATGGGCGATCTGAAATTCACCGACACCATGCTGAAGGACGGGTTGTGGGATGCCTTCCACGGCTACCACATGGGCAACACGGCGGAGAACGTGGCGCAGCGCTATCAGGTCACACGCGAGGAGCAGGACAAATTCGCCGTCGGCTCGCAGAACAAGGCTGAGGCTGCGCAAAAGTCCGGCCGCTTCAAGGACGAGATCGTTGCCGTCACCGTCAAGGGTCGCAAGGGCGACACGGTGATCGATGCCGACGAATTCCCGCGTCATGGCACGACGATGGAAAGCCTGAGCAAATTGCGTCCGGCCTTCGATAAGGCCGGCTCGGTAACCGCAGGCAACGCCTCGGGCATCAACGATGGTGCTGCCGCCATGGTCTTGATGACCGAAGCCGAAGCGCACAAGCGGGGCCTCAAGCCGTTGGCCAAGATCGTGTCCTGGGCCACCACTGGCGTCGATCCGTCGATCATGGGCATCGGCCCCGTGACCGCCAGCAAGAAGGCGCTGGAGAAGGCCGGCTGGACGGTAAAAGATCTCGACCTGGTCGAAGCCAACGAGGCCTTCGCTGCGCAAGCCGTGGCGGTGGGCAAGGAGATGGGCTTCGATCCAGCCAAGCTCAACGTCAATGGCGGCGCGATCGCATTGGGCCATCCGATCGGCGCCTCGGGCGCGCGGGTGTTGGTGACCTTGCTGCACGAAATGCAAAAGCGGGACGCCAAGAAGGGCCTGGCCACTTTATGCATCGGCGGCGGCATGGGCATTGCGATGTGTGTCGAGCGCACGTAATCAACACGCGTGTCGAGCGTTCGTAACGAAAATTATCTCGCGGGTGGTGCCGGTCAGGGCGCCATCCGTTGACCTTTTAAGAAAAAAGCGAACCAGGGAGCGGATCATGGCACGAGTAGCGGTGGTGACCGGCGGCACGCGCGGCATTGGTGCGGCGATTTCCAAAGCCTTGAAGAAAGCCGGCTACAAGGTGGCGGCGACCTATGCCGGCAACGACGAAGCGGCGCAGAAATTCAAGGCCGAGACTGGCATCGCCGTTTATAAATTCGATGTCGGCGATTTCGAAAATACCAAGGACTCGATCGGCCAGATCGTCAAGGAGATCGGCCCGGTCGAAATCCTGGTCAACAATGCCGGCATCACCCGCGACGGCACCATGAAGCGCATGGGCCGCGACATGTGGGACGCCGTCATCGATACCAATCTCGGCTCTTGCTACAACATGTGCAAAGCGGTGTGGGATGGCATGAACGAGCGTGGCTTCGGCCGCATCGTCAATATCGGCTCGATCAACGGCCAGGCCGGGCAATACGGCCAAGTCAATTACGCCGCCGCCAAATCCGGCATCCACGGCTTTACCAAGGCGCTGGCGCAAGAAGGCGCGTCCAAGAACATCACCGTCAACGCCATCGCGCCGGGCTACATCGACACCGACATGGTGGCGGCGGTGCCGCCCAATGTGCTGGAAAAGATCGTCGCCAAAATCCCGGTCGGCCGCTTGGGTCAGGCCGACGAGATTGCACGCGGCGTGCTGTTCCTGGTGGCCGACGAGGGTGGCTTCGTCACCGGCTCGACCCTGTCGATCAACGGCGGCCAGCACATGTACTAAGCCGCCGACTTGACGCTGGGGAGCAGCAAAAGGCTTGTCGCTAATATCACCGCCTAGCAGCCGATGAGCCACACCTTGGACCGCGCGAAGTTGCGGTGGATCCGTAATACCCAGACAGTGCAGGCACGGTTGGTCGCCAGCGGCGGCCATACGCGGGGCTTCGACTATTTGCGTCTGGTGCTGGCGTTGAGCGTGGTGGCCATTCACAGCGTTGCCACGGCGCGGCCCACCGTCGAGGAACAGTTCTGGAGCGGATCTTGGCGTCCGCTGCTATGCGCCATCTTGCCGATGTTCTTTGCCTTAAGCGGGTTCCTGGTGGCCGGCAGCCTGCAACGCAGCACCACGATCTATGAGTTTGTGGTGTTGCGCGTTCTGCGCATCGTACCGGCCCTGGCGGTTGAAATTCTGCTCTCGGTCCTGATCATCGGGACACTGCTAACCACGGTGCCGCTGGCGCAATATTTCGCCGACGCCAAGTTCTGGACTTATCTACTCAATATCGTGGGCTCGATTAGCTACGAGCTGCCCGGACTATTTATTCACAATCCACGACCCAATGTCGTGAACCTGTCGCTGTGGACGGTACCGGCCGAGCTGTGGTGTTACATCTATCTGGTCGGCTTGGCGGTGCTGGGCATCGCGCGGCGGAAATTGCTGTTCATCGCCGGCGCGCTGTTGCTGCCGGTGGTCTTCACGGTGCGGATTTTTGTGACGGGGAATTTTCTCGTCGGCTACGCCCTGCCACCGGGCTATTTTCTCATCGCCTGTTTCATGACCGGCGCGGCATTGCATTTGGCGCGCGAGTGGCTGCCGATCAATCCGGTGCTGGCGATCCTAAGCGTGGCGGCCGCCGCCATCCTGCTCGGCAGCACCAGCTTGATCTACTTGGCGGCGCTGCCCGTGGCCTACGTGACCGTCTATTTGGGTTTGCTCAATCCCAGGAAGACATTGCTGCTGAGCGGCGATTATTCCTACGGCGTCTATCTGTTCGCCTTTCCGATCCAGCAGGCGTTCGTGCAGCTTTTTCCGCAATTCAGGCAGCCGATATCGGTCTTTATATTTGCCGCGTTGGTGAGCTTCGTTTACGCGGTGCTCTCCTGGCATTGCGTGGAAAAGCAGGTGCTGCGCCAAAAGCGAGCCGTCGTGGCGCGGGTCAATGCGTGGGCGGTATCGCTCTCGGGGCAGTTGTTGCAAATCGTCCGGCCTCGCCGCTAAGTGGCGCGCCGGACCGCCGTCTAGTTTTTGCCGGCGACGAGCAACAAGGCTGCGAATTCCAGCGGCGTGCGCCCATCCATCAATTCGGGTTTGATCTGCTTGTCGAGCAGCAAATGAGCCACGCCGTGCACGAATGCCCAGGCGCGCACTGCGGCCAGAGGCGAATCGCCGAAGCGCCCGCCGCCGGCTGAGCCCTGTAGCTGTACGAAGCTCGCCTTAGCGCTATCCGCCAGCTCGGTCGATTGGCCCTTGGCGCCGCCGAACATCAGACGATAGCGCGCGGGATTCTTCAGGGCAAAATCGACGTAGGCCAAGCCCATCCAATTGACTGTGTTGTCTTCCGGTCCGGCCGCGTCGCGCGCTTTGGCAGTGGCTTTGCTCATGGCGCGAAACCCCTCGGCTGCCAGCGCTGCCAGCAGATCTTGGCGCGTGGAAAAATGCCGATAGGGCGCGTTATGCGACACCGCCAAATCGCGCGCCACCCCGCGCAGGCTAAGCTTTTCGGGACCGTCGCGTTCGAGAATTTTGCCGGCCGCCGCCAACAGCGCGCTGCGCAGATTACCGTGATGGTACCTGCCTCTCGCAGGCAGTTTTCTGGGCTTTTTCGATCGTAAAGTTGCCATTGACAACATCTGTTGGTTGATTATGTTGGCGATGTCAACTTTACCGATCTCCAAGCGATCGGTCAACGATGGTGAATGCCATGAACCTGCAACCGATCTGGGCGGCCTCGACTGCGGTTCAAATTCATCTGGCGTTTGCGCTGGTGACCTTCGTTTTGGGCATCGTCATGTTCACGCGACGCAAGGGCACGCCCTCTCATAAAGCGATCGGTCGAATCTGGATGGTGCTGATTTTGGTGGCGGCGATCAGCTCGTTCTGGATCACCGGTCTGGCCGGCGAAGGCAGGTTCAGCGTCATCCACATCCTGTCGGTGATAACGATCCTGGGTGCGTTCGGCGCGGTGCTGGCCATTCGCCGCGGCCGTGTGCGCACCCACCGCAATGCGGTCATCGGATTGTTCATGGGCGCCATGGTGGG
>JBBSNV010000183.1:0-5105 GCA_038260375.1 Reyranellales bacterium | reverse complement strand
GGTGCCGGCGCTGGGCGGCACGACTTTCTTGGCGGCCAGGCTGCCGGCTATTGCCAGCATCGGCACGATCATCAGGAATCGGCCGATCAGCATCGCCAAGCCGATCGTCATGTTGAAGAACGGCGTGTTGGCGTTCAGCCCGGCAAAGGCCGAGCCGTTATTGCCGGTGCCCGAGGTATAGGCGTAGAGCAGCTCGCTGAAGCCGTGCGGGCCGTGGTTGGCCAGGCTATCAGTGGCGCTGGGCAACACGCTGGCCAAAGCGGTGAGTCCCAGGATCGACAGCGGCAAGACCAGGATGGCCAGCATGGTCAGCTTGACCTCCTTGGCCTCGATCTTCTTGCCGACATATTCCGGCGTGCGGCCGACCATCAAGCCGGCAATGAAGATCGCTAGGATGGCGAACAGCAACATGCCGTATAGGCCTGAGCCGACGCCGCCAACGATGATCTCGCCCAATTGAATGTTGAACATCGGCACCAGACCGCCCAGCGGCGTGAAGCTATCGAACATGCCGTTGACCGCGCCGCAGGAGGCAGCCGTGGTCATAACCGAAAAGATCGCGGTGGCCGCCATGCCGAAGCGCGTCTCTTTGCCTTCCCAATTGGCGGTGCTGTCCAAACCCAATGTGGCGAAATGCGGATTGCCGGCGCTTTCGGCGGCGTAAACACCGGCGATGCCAGCCACCACCAGAACCATCATGGCGGCAAGAATGGTCCAGCCTTGGCGCTGGTTCTTGACCATGCGGCCGAACACGTAGGTCAGCGCCGCGCCCAGGCTGAAGATCGCCCACATCTGGATCAGGTTGGTGAAGGCGCTGGGGTTCTCGTATGGATGCGCCGAGTTGGCGTTGAAGAAGCCGCCACCATTGGTGCCCAGCATCTTGATCGCTTCTTGCGAGGCCACCGGGCCTTGCGCGATCAACTGCGTGGCGCCTTGCAGAGTGTGCGCTTCGACCGGTGCAGCAAAATTCTGCGGTACACCGAATGCCACAAAAACGATGGCGATAACGACGGACATCGGCAGCAGAATGTAGAGCGTGCAGCGCACCAGATCGGCCCAAAAATTGCCCAGCCCTTTGCTGGAAGCGCGGGCGAAGCCGCGAATCAGCGTCACCGCCAGGCAGATACCGACCGCGGCCGAGATAAAGTTCTGCACTGTCAGCCCGGCCATCTGGCTGAAATGGCTCATGGTCGATTCGCCGGCATAGGATTGCCAGTTGGTGTTGGTGACGAAGCTGGTTGCGGTGTTGAACGCCAGGTCTGGTGGCACGGCTGGCTGATTGGCCGGGTTGAGGGGGAACAGATCCTGCCAGCGCAGCAGCAAATAGAGTCCGACGAAGCAGACGGCGCTGAAGCCCAGCATGGAAAATCCATAGGCCGTCCAATGCTGATCCTTATTGGGATCGATGCCGGCCCAGCGATAGAACCGGCGCTCGACCGGCGCCAGAAAATAGACTTCGCCGGCGAACACGCGGGTCATCCATACGCCGAGCGGCTTGACGGTGAGCAGCACCAGGCAAAGCGTGACGGCGATTTGCAGCCAGCCATTGACGGTCATGTCAGAAGCGCTCCGGGCGCAGCAAGGCGGTGATCAGGTAGATCAGCAGGCCGAGCGAAACCGCTCCGCCCAGGATGAGGTCGAAGGTCATCACGCTTTCTCGCAGCCGAGCAGGTAAACCGCAGCGACGATAAAAAACACGACGCCAAGCAGCAGCAAAACGGTGTCGGGCATTGCCATCCTCCACGATCAGCATCGGGAAAATGGCGCCGGACGCCGTCAAGGCGCTATTCGAGCTTTAAGGTGGGAGTGTAAAGAGCCCGTAAAGATGGTGGGTTAGTCGAGCGCCGCCGCCGCCGGGCCAGGGGAGGGCGCCGCACGATTGCGGCGCAGCAACAACACTAACGGCATGGCGCCCAGCGCCACCCACATCATCAGTTTGAAATCGTTGGCGTAAGCGATAATGGTGGCTTGGCGCGTCACCTCGGCGTTCAAGGCGAGGCGGCCGGCCTCGCTGCCGAGACTCCATATCGCCGCCACATTGGGCGCGCGAAACAGATCGTTCAGCGCATTGGCATGCACCGCCAATTCGGAATGAACGATCTGGGTGTTGCGCCCGAGCAGAAAGATCACGATCGAGATGCCGATGCTGGAGCCGATGTTGCGAGTCAGCGCGAACAGCGAAGCACCCTGGGTGCGATAGGCCGGCGACAGGGTAGAGAAGGTGACGGTGGATAGCGGCACGAAGATAAAGCCCAACCCCAGGCCTTGTACCACGCCGGTCCAAATCAGGGTGTTTTGCGACACATCGGGCGTGAAGCCGGTCATCTCCCATAGCGACAGCGCGGTGAGCGACAGGCCGAGCAGGATCAGCCAGCGCGAATCGACGCGGTTGATAACGCGGCCGACGGCGATCATTGCGATCATGGTGCCGACGCCGCGTGGCGCCAGCACCAGTCCGGCGGTCAGTACTGGATAGCCCATCAGGCTCTGCAGGTATGGCGTCATCAGCGCCAAAGTGGCCAGCAAGATGATGCCGACGAAGAAAACGAAAATAACCCCGGTGGTAAAATTGCGGTCGGCGAACATTTTGGGATCGATGAACGGATTGTCAGTGGTCAGGGTGTGAACGATGAACATATAGACCGCCAGCCCGGCGAGGGCGGCCTCGATGGCGATCTCGGCCGAACTGAACCAGTCGAGCTGCTGACCTCGATCCAGCATCATCTGAAAACCGCCAATGGCCAGGCTCAAGGTGGCGAAGCCGAGCCAGTCGAAGCGCATCACTTTCTCGAGCTTGGTCTCGTCGAGATAGACGGTTAACCCGACGATGGTGAGAATGCCGATCGGCAGGTTGATGTAGAACACCCAGCGCCAATTATACATTTCGGTCAGATAGCCGCCTAAGGTGGGCCCCAAGATCGGTCCGACCATCACGCCCACGCCCCACAGCGCCATGGCCGAGCCGTGACGTTCCTTGGGATAGGAATCGAGCAATACCGATTGCGATAGCGGCACCAGCGGCGCGCCGAACACGCCTTGCAGCAAGCGAAACGCGACCATTTCTTCCAAAGACGAAGCCATGCCGCACAGCGCTGAGGCCACGGTGAAGCCGGCGACCGTGAAAATGAACAGCCGCTTGCGGCCGAAGCGCGCCGCCAGCCAGCCGGTGGGCGGCGTCATAATGGCGGCGGCGACGATGTAGGAGGTCAACACCCAGTTGATCTGGTCCAAGGTGGCCGACAGGCTGCCTTGCATGTAGGGCAGCGCCACGTTGGCGATGGTGGTGTCGAGCGCCTGCATGATGGTTGCCAGCATCACGCAGACCGTAATGCCAATCAGATGCCTCTCCGGATTTTTCGGAGTGCGCACCATGGCTAGAGCCAGCTAAACAAGTCGCTGAAATGCCGTTGGTGACCGGTATCGATTTCGACCACGACGCTCATGCCGGCGCGCAGTCGCGGGCCATCCTGGGGTTGGTCGACGCATACGCGCACCGGAATGCGCTGCACTACTTTTACCCAATTACCCGACGAATTTTGTGCCGGCAACAAAGAGAATTCGGCGCCGGTGGCCGGGCTGATGCTGCACACCGTGGCGTCGAATGCGCGGCCGGGATAGCTATCGACCGTGACGGTGGCCTTGTCGCCCAGCTTCACATAGGTGAGGTCGGTTTCCTTGGGGTTGGCGTCGACCCATACCAGATCGTTGGACACCAAATTGAACGCGCCTTGCGCGGCCGGCAAATATTGGCCGAGCTGCAGTTTTTTGACGTTGGTCACGATGCCGGAAATCGGCGCCGTGACCACGGCGCGGCGCAGATTGCGCTGCGCCGTATCGACCACGGCTTGTGCTTGCTTGTAACGCGCTTGCTGATCGAGCGGCAGATTGGGCGCGCCACCCAGTTGAGCGAGCAAGGCAGCAGCCTGTTGCTGGAAGGCATCGATCGATTGCTGGGCGCTGTCCCGATTGCGCCGCGCTGTGTCGAGCGTAGCCTGCGAGGCGATGCCGCGGCCGGCCAAGGACGACTGACGGTCGAATTCACGATTGTAGAAATCCAAATCGGCTTCGGCCCTTTTGATGTCCGCCAGTTTCTCGCGATAATTAGCTTGCTGCGCGGCCAAATCGGCGCCGACCACGGCCAGTTGCGCCTGGGCGCCGTTCAAAGCGATGCGGAACGGCTCTTCGTCAAGCTTGAACAGCACGTCGCCCGCTTTGACGAGTTGCCCTTCCTTGACCTCGATCGAGGCCACCACACCGGAGACATCGGTGGTGACGGTGAGTTTGTCGGCCTGGATATAGGCGTTGTCGGTGCCGACATAACGGCCGCCGCTCAAATAGACGTAGATGCCGCCGACGATTACCACCAGCGGTCCCAACAGCAGCAAGATCATGCGCGTTGGGCGGCGCTTGACGATGCGCTTACGCGCGCGGGTCGGCGGCATGGGCGCTTCGACCAGCTTCTTCGGGCCGGTATCGCGTTGTTCGGGTTCGCCGCGTGCTTGCGGCGGCTTGCGCAGCGCGCCGCCGTCACCATCAGCCATTGTCGGCGCTCCGCAACACGGGTGGTGCGACAGGTCGTGTCGCAGTGCGGTCAGACAGATTGGCGCGAATGGTCAGCAAGGCATTGACCAGCCGCTCCTGCTCGAGCGGCGGCAAGCCGACCATGGCTTCCTCGCGCGTTTCGCTGGCCAACTCCCACACCTGTTCGAGAATGGGATGCGCCTTATCGGCCAGGAACAACTGCCAGGCGCGGCGATCGCGCGGATGGGCGCGACGTTCGACCAGCGCCGCGGCTTCGAGGCGATCGAGCAGGCGGCCCAAGGTGATGGGTTCGATTTCCAGGATCTCGGCCAGCGCGGTTTGGCCGATGCCCTCATGGCGCGCCAGATGCGCCAGCACCTGCCATTGCGAGCGGGTCAGGCCGAGGCTTTTGGCTTTCTGCTCGAAGCGCTTGCGCAGCAGGCGGGCGACGTCGTGCAGCAGAAAACCGAAGGTGCGGTGCGGAGTGTTGCTGGGCATGGCCTATGAACATATTAGCAAGCAAGAGATAATATAGGCTTGCTTATTATATCCGGCAAGACGGCTGCGAACAAAACAAGCATCGG
>JBBSNV010000182.1:0-5170 GCA_038260375.1 Reyranellales bacterium | reverse complement strand
AGGTGACCGTTGCGCGGCTCGATCACCATGGCGGTGCGCACCACCCAAGGCGCGGACTCGCCACGTTGTGGCGTCAGGCGCTGCTCGCCACGACTGGGCGTGCCCGGCGGCGAATTGGCCGGCAGCGGGGCAAAACATCGTTTCTCGAAAACCTGTCGCGTCGGGAACGGCAGGCGCGGCGCCAGCGGATCGACTTCGACCTGGTAAGGGTAATCTTTGTCGATCACCCAAGGCAGCGAATCCAAGGGCAGGCGATAGCCGACCGGCGAATCGCCGGGAATCAAATAAAGCCGTTCGGGCCGCAGGAACCACGGGCCGCTCATCCAGCGCTTGCCGTTCTTATAGGCGCGCTGCAGCGGCATCACATAACCGATCTCGGCGTCGACACCTTGTTCGAAGACTTTGGCTAGGCGCGCGCGTTCCATCGGATCGCGCAGCTGGGCTTCGTGGGCATCGACATTCAGCGGCAGGCGTCGCTCGCGCCACAGGTAATACCAAGAGTCCTCGTAAGCCGGGATGGCGAAGTCGGGATTGACGTCCAGGCGCCGCGCCAGCGCCTGAGAAAATTTCTCGGCGCTTAGCGAAGTGGCGCCGGACGGCTTGTCGTCCTTGGCCCACAATTCGGGGTCGTGCCACATCGGCTGGCCGTCGGCGCGCCAGATGCAGCTTAGCGCCCAGCGTGGCAATTGCTCGCCCGGATACCATTTGCCCTGGCCGTAATGCAGCAACGGCTGCTGAGCGAAGCGATCGGCCAGGCGGCGGAACAGCCGTCCCGCCAGCCGGCGCTTGTTCTCGCCCAAGGCGTCGGTGTTCCATTCCGGCCCGTCCATGTCGTCGATCGACACGAAGGTGGGCTCGCCGCCCATGGTCAGGCGCACATCATTGCCCTGCAGGTCGGTGTCGATCTTTTGCCCCAGCGCAACGATGGTGTCCCATTGCGGCTCGGTATAGGGCTTGGTGACGCGTGGCGATTCATAGATGCGCGTGACCTTCATGGCGAAGTCGAAATCGACTTCGGCCTGTTCGGTCTGGCCATCGATCGGTGCCGCGCTTTGCGGCTCCGGTGTGCAGGCCAGCGGAATATGACCTTCGCCTGCCATCAAGCCGGAGGTGGGGTCGAGGCCGATCCAACCCGCGCCCGGCAGATAAACTTCGCACCAGGCATGCAGATCGGTGAAATCGCGATCGGTGCCGGACGGACCGTCGAGCGCCTTTTCGTCGGCGACGAGCTGAATCAAGTAACCGGAGACGAAGCGCGCGGCGAATCCCAGGTGACGCAAGATCTGTACCAGCAGCCAGCCCGAGTCGCGGCACGAGCCTAGCTTCTTTTGCAGCGTCTCTTCGGGCGTCTGCACGCCGGGCTCGAGGCGAATGACGTAGCCGATCTCGCGCAACAGGCGCTGATTGAGCGCCATCAGGAAATCGACGGTCGGCTTGGGCGTCAGGTCGATGCTCTGGATCCAATTGTCGAGCAGCCGGCCGCGCGGCGCTACCTTGCGATAGGGCGCGAGTTCCTCGACCAAAACCGGATCGTAGGTGAAGGGAAATTTCTCGGCCTGCGGCTCGAGGAAGAAATCGAACGGGTTGATCACCGCCATGTCGGCCACCAGATCGACCGAGACGCGGAAGATGTCGGTCTTCTCTGGGAACACCAGACGGGCGATGTAGTTGCCGGTCGGGTCCTGCTGCCAATTCAGGAAATGCGAGGCGGGCTCGATCTGCAGCGAATAGGACAGGATCGGCGTGCGGGTATGGGGCGCCGGACGCAGCCGCACCAGTTGCGGGCCGACCAGGATCGGCTTGTTGTAGCGATAGGTGGTTTGGTGATGCAGTGCTACGTGAATGCTCATGGTCCCCACACGACCGAATACAAACGATTCTTCACTCTGGCCCTTGGCTTTGGAAATGCAATAAACGCGCCAAGGCCCAAGGTCGACGTAGCCGGGTTTACGCAGCCGGGCTGTAGCCGTTACCGAGCGGCACAACAAGGCTACAATCCGGGCAGAAAAGCGCATCTGCCCATTTCTTGTGCAATGCCCGGCCAGACCGGCGGACTATGCTAGCTTGGCTGGCGAAGGGAAAGGGTAATGAAAGCTTTGGTGTTGGGCGCGAGCGGCAGCTTTGGCGGCGCGGTGGCGCTGGAAATGCTCAAGCGCGGTTGGCAGGTCACGGCGCTGGCGCGAGATGCGGCCCGGTTGGTGGCGCGCTTGGGCCAAGCCGCGACCAATCTTACGGTGATCGAAGGCGACGCGCAGGACGAAGACGTCGTGCAAAGCGCTGCTGCCGGCACGTTCGTCATCGTGCACGGCGTGAACTATCCCTATCCGCAATGGATCCCCCATATGCAGACGATCACCAACAACGTGATCGCGGCGGCAAGGGCCCGCCATGCGCGCATTGTCTTCCCCGGCAATGTCTATGGCTTTGGCGGGCAGACCGGCAGCGCGCTGCCCGAGACCGCAGCGGTGCTGCCCAATACCAAGAAGGGCCAGCTGCGCGTCAGGCTGGAGCAGGCGCTGCACGATGCGACGATCGACGGCCAAGCGCGTGTGCTGATCGTGCGCGCCGGCGACTATTTCGGCCCCACTGTGCGCAACGGCTATGTCGATCGGCTGTTCGGCAATGCGCGCCAGGACAAGGCGATGCAAATCCTGGGGCGGCTCGATGTGGCCCATCAATGGGCCTATGTGCCGGACCTGGCGCGGCTGACGGTCGATCTGTTGGACTTGCGCGAACTTAAGCCGTTCGAAGTGGTGCATTTCAAGGGCAACATCGTTGCCGCGCAACACGAATTCCTGCAACGGATTGCCAATGCCGCCGGCAAGCCCGGCTTGCGCATCCAGCGTTTGCCGTGGTGGCTGCTGCGTATGGTGGCGCTGTTCGACCCGCTGATGCGCGAACTGTTGGAGATGCGTTACCTGTTCGATAACACCGTGATCATCGACGATCCGCGCCGGCGTGAATTGCTGCCGGACTTCCAAGCCACGCCGCTGGACGAGGCGGTGCGCGCGACGTTAGCAAGTTATGCCGCCTGACGGCGGCGGGGTCCGCTGTCCCGGCTAAGCCGCGTGGCGCACAAAGGTCTCGGTGGTGAAGCGATAGGCGCGGAAATTTTCCGACCAGTGATCGGCCGGCAATCCCGCCTTGGTTTTCAAATGCGCCAGGAATTCCTGTGGCTGGGGCACCGCTTCCCACACCTTGGGCAGGAACAGCGCGCGCCGCCCTGAATCGTCGATGATCAAGCCGTCCTTGTCCGGGCGTAGCGCGGCCAGCAATTGATCCTGGCTCTTGAATTCAATCGGTCGCGGTGTGCTCAAGATCGAAATCTCGATATCGAGCTGCGCCAGTTCTTCGGCGGTCAGCGGCGGGAAGCGCGGATCGGAGAAGGCGGCCTTATAGGCGCTTTCCATCACGTCGATGATCAACGACCGATGCGCGATGTATGATCCAATGCAGCCGCGCAGCTGGCCATGCAAGGTGAGCGTCACGAAAGTGGCGCGCATTGCCAGCAACGGCCGCGGCACATTCTGCAATGTCACGTGCGGCTGCTTGCAGTTCTTGATGCCGTAGTCGATCGCCGCCCGTACGGCGTCGAGCAGTCCGTGGCGCGAAGCGTCGTCGAGCCGTGCGGTCTCGGCATATTCGGCGGCGAAACTGCCATAGCCCACCACGCGACTCTTGTCGCCTGCCGTATCGCCCGAGTTGCGCAGGTCGAGCGCGGTGACGCGCAGATCGCGCCGCTGCGCTTCCAGCATGAAGCCGCGCAGCGCGCGGTTGCCGCAGGCTTGGTCGTCCTTCAGTAGATCAGGCCGCAGCATTTCGATGGCTTGCGCTGCCGCGCCATCCAGCTGCTGCGCCGTGGCGTAGTCGTGGTAATGGCTCAAATCGCTGGAGATCACGATCAAGGTTTCCGGCCCGCCCCAAGCCTCGCGCAACAGTCGCGCCACGCTGTCCGGTGAGGCGTCACCCACCAGCACCGGTGCTAAAGTGAATTGCCCCAGCACTTGCTGCAGGAAGGGCAGATGCACTTCCAGGCTGTGTTCCTGTTGCAGCGGCGCGTCGGACACTTCGACATCGGGCAGCGCTGCCAAGCGGTCGAGCAGCGCGCGACCGAGCGGAATGGCGCCAAGCGGCGTGACCCAATTGGCGGCGCTGGACAACGCCATGCCGCGCACCGCCACGCGATGGTTCGGTCCCAGCAACACCACGCGGGAAATCTGGCCACGCCGCGAGGCCACCGTGGCGTAGGCGCTAGCCGCAATGGCGCCGGAATAGATGTAGCCGGCATGCGGCGCGATCAGCACTTTGGGCGATACCGCGGCCGGCTTTACCGATTGCAAACAGGCCTTTATCTCGGCCGCGCATTGCGCCGCATCGGCCGGATAGAACATGCCGGCCACGCCGGGCGGCTTGCTCCAATCGGGTGCGGCGCTCACGGCGGTCATTTCGGCGACGCTTTCATGGGCATAGAATAAACCTATGGCGAGAGCGAACCAAGAAGAGGGATTGGGCACTGTCCACCCGACGCGGTACTGGCACGCCTTGCCGGACGGCCGGGTGCAATGCGATGTCTGTCCGCGCGAATGCAAGCTCAACGACGGCCAGCGTGGGCTGTGTTTCGTGCGCGCCGCGCAAGGCAGCCAGATCGTGCTGGCCAGCTACGGCAAATCGTCAGGCTTCTGCGTCGATCCGGTCGAGAAGAAACCGCTCAACCATTTCCTGCCCGGCACGCCGATCCTGTCCTTCGGCACGGCGGGCTGCAATCTGGCCTGCAGCTTTTGCCAGAATTGGGACATTTCCAAATCGCGCGAGCTGGAGAAGCTATCGGCCAGCGCCTCGCCTCAGGTCATCGCTCGCGCCGCCGCGGCGGTAGGCTGCCGCTCGGTCGCCTTCACCTACAACGATCCGGTGATCTTCCACGAATACGCCATCGACATCGCGCAAGCTTGTCATGAATTGGGCGTGAAGGCGGTGGCGGTGACGGCGGGTTACGTCAACGCAGCCCCCCGCGCCGAATTCTATCGCTACATGGATGCGGCCAATGTCGATCTGAAGGCTTTCACCGAAGATTTCTATTGGAAGATAACCAAGGGGCATTTGCAGCCGGTGCTCGACACCTTGAAATACCTCAAGCACGAAACCAAAACCTGGTTCGAGATCACCACGTTGT
>JBBSNV010000181.1:0-5197 GCA_038260375.1 Reyranellales bacterium | reverse complement strand
GATACCGGCCGCGGCCCACAGCCGCGACAGCGGGAACAACACTCGCTTAAGGGTGAATAGCCCGACCGGATCGAGCCACGGGCTTTGCGTGACGGCGCCCAGCGGCGAGCGCAACAGCCGCTCCATCAATGCCGGCTTGAGCGCCGGTTGCGGCGCGGTTTCAACGCTGGGAAGGGAGAGGATCGACATCGCTGCTTTCACATCGCTTGGCTCGGCGGCATTTTCAAGGCAAGCCGTGAAAGCCTGATGACAGCCCTTCCAACCCGCACATAACCGGTACAAAATCGCGTGACTGGATCGCCCGATGGCTTGTTTGCCGGCCCAAAAACCCCATACCTAGGGACACCAAACAACCATCAAGCGGCTAACCGCCGCGGAAAAGGAGGCTCTGATGTTCATGAGCAAATCCAAGCTGCAAATGCCCAAGCCGGAAGACGCGCTGCGCGGCCGGCCCACCGCCATAGCGGTGCCGGCCAAGCACTTCGTCAACGGCAACCCACTCAAGGGGCCGTATCCCGCCGGCCTGGAAACTGCCGTGTTCGGGCTGGGCTGCTTCTGGGGCGCCGAGCGCAAATTCTGGCAAGTACCGGGCGTGTACAGCACCTCGGTCGGCTATATCGGCGGCTTCACGCCCAACCCGACCTACGAGGAAGTGTGCTCGGGCCGCACCGGCCATAACGAGGTGGTGCAGGTGGTGTTCGATCCTAAGAAGGTTTCCTACGACGAGATCCTCAAAACCTTTTGGGAGAGCCACGACCCGACCCAAGGCATGCGCCAAGGCAACGACGCCGGCACGCAGTATCGCTCGGGCATCTACGTCAATTCGCCGGCACAGCGCAAAGCGGCTGAAGCTTCGCGCGACATGTTCCAGAAGCAACTGGCCAAGTCGAGCTATGGCGCCATCACGACGGAAATCGTCGATGCGCCGGAGTTTTACTACGCCGAGGATTATCACCAGCAGTATCTGGCCAAGAACCTGAACGGCTATTGCGGCTTGGGCGGCACCGGCGTGTCCTGCCCGATCGGCGTCGCCGCCAGCTAGATCGACGATCAGCGGGTACGGATCACCGTCAGGTAATCCGTACCCGATTCCGCCACCCAGATTTCCCCCTGTCGTCCCAGAATTTGCCGTGCCGCGCCACCGGCATGCGGCAGCGCAAACGACGTGAATTTTTCCGTCGTCGGATCGAAACGCACGATGGCGTTGGCGTTGAAATCGGTCAGCCATACCATGTCCCGGTCATCGACATAGACCGCATAGGTGGTCGAATCGCCCGGCAGCTTCCAGCTTTTCCAGGCATTGGTCTTGGGGTCGTACACGCTGACCTGCCCACTATTCCATTCGCTGACCCAGACCCGGCTTTTGGAATCGGTCCACACCCGGCGTGCGCCCTGCTTTTTCGTGGGCGGCTCGATCACCATGGCCTGGCCGCTCGCGGGATCGATGCGCGCGATGTGATTGCCGGCCAAGGATGCGTAGAAGATGCCGCCATCGGGCGTGACGGTGATGCCGTACGGACCATAGCCGCGCGGTGCGGCCCAGGCATCGACCTTGCCGCTCTTGGGATCGACCTTGCCATAGAAGCCCGACTGGCCGGTGAACCACAGCACGCCATTTTTATCGAACGCGGCGGTGTTGAGATTGGCGTTGGGCGCGCTCGACGGCAGCTTGAAGATTTTCACCGCTTGGCTTGGCGGATCGACTCGCACGATCGCGTTCTGCCCGCCATCGGTGATCCACGGCGCGCCGTCGGGACCGACGATCACACCATGCGGCGCCGAGCCCGGCCCCAGAGGAATTTGCTTGGTGGCGCCGGTCTTGGGATCGAGCCAGCCCAACGCGCCCTGGCCTTGCGCGGTGTACCACACGCCGCCATCTTGCGCGGGCGCCACGTCATGCGGTCGTGCACCACTCGGCACTTTGAAGGTCTGGATGGTTTGCGCCTGAAGCGGCAACGCCGCCAGCGCGACCAGAACGAATCCCAGGATGGTTGTTCGCATGATGCTCCCTGCTAGAGATATCGTTTGCGATCATAGCGCCGCAGCGACCGGCGAGTCTCGTCAGGCCCGCGCCAACAGCAACAACTCGTTGGCAATCGTGTTCCATTCCGGCGACGAGATTTTCTCCGCCGACAACACATGGCCGAGATAGGCCCAGTAGATGATGCGGGTGCGCGACGCCGCGCGCTCGGGCGGCACGGCCATCTCGACCAGCAGCTTTTCGACATAGCCGCGCCGCTTGGTATCGACGCTTTCGACCATCGCCTTGGCGCGGGGTTCGGCGGTGGCCCAAGCGCGCACCGCCCGCTCTAACGGCGAGTCGGCGCGAAAGGCGCGGCTCAGCAAAGACTCCAATCGATCGCCCGGCGCACCGGCTAATTCCTCGACGATGTTCTGAAACGCGATCTGCTGCCAACGCTGCAGGATGGCGTCGTGAAAAGCGCCGACATCGCCGAAATGCCAATAAAAGCTGCCACGCGACACGCCCAGGCTTTTGGCCAGGCTATCGGCCTTGAGCGCGGCGGCGCCCGATTCGGCCAAGGCGCGCAGCCCAGCTTTCAGCCAATCCCGGCAAGTAAGGCGATCTGCTTTCATATCCATACATTACTGTATTGACAGCCGGCAGGCAATCGCCGACATTTCCATACATATATGTATGGATAACAACAATGAGCGACCCTTTGCTTCAGATTGCCGGCGGCTTGGCGGTGGCAATTTCGCTGATCCATGGCGTGCTGGGCGAGACCAAGATCTTCGCCAAGGCCAAGATCGAGCCGGCCTGGATCAAGCTGATGCTGCGCTTCATTTGGCAGTGCAGCACCCTGGCCTGGATCAGCTGCGGCGTGTTGCTGATCGCCGCGCCCTATCTCGGTGCGCCAGCGCGCGGCTGGATCGTGGCGATTTCGGTGATCAATTTTCTCTACGCCGCGGCGGGCAATGCCTGGGCCACGCGCTTCCGGCATATCGGTTGGGTGGCGATGACGCTGGCCAGCGGCTTGGCGCTGGCCGGTCTATAAGACCAGCGGCTTGGCGCTGGCCGGGCTGTAAGGCTTAGTGCGCGCGGCGCTTGGCCGGCACCAAGGTGGCGTAGAGATCGTAGTCATCGGCGCTGTCGACCCGCGCCTTGACGATATCGCCGACCCGGACTTTATCCGCGCCCGACACCAGCACGTTGCCGTCGATCTCCGGCGCATCGGCGTGTGAGCGCGCAATCGCGCCGCGCTCGTCGAAGCCGTCGACGATCACATCTAGGGTGCGGCTGATCTTTTGCTGCAAGCGGCGCCCACTGATGACTTGCTGCGCCTGCATGAAGCGATGCCAACGCTCTTCTTTGACTTCTTGTGGCACCGCGCCGGGCAAGGCATTGGCGCGCGCGCCTTCGACCGCTTCGTATTTGAAGCAGCCGACGCGGTCCAAATCCGCCTCTTTCAGCCATTGCAGCAGATAGTCGAAATCGGCCTCGGTCTCGCCCGGGAAGCCGACAATGAAGGTCGAGCGCAAGGTCAAATCCGGCACTTCTTTGCGCCAGCGATGGATGCGGTCCATCACCTTCTGCTCGTTCGCGGGGCGCTTCATGGCCTTGAGAACGCTGGGGCTGGCGTGCTGAAACGGGATGTCGAGATAGGGCAGGATCTTGCCCTCGGCCATCAACGGCATGACTTCATCGACATGCGGGTAGGGATAGACGTAGTGCAGGCGCACCCACACTCCCAGCTCGCCCAACGCCGCGCACAGCTCGGTCATGCGCGCCTTGACGTTCTGCTTGCGCCATTTGCTTTCAGCATGGCGCAGATCGACGCCATAAGCCGAAGTGTCTTGCGAGATGACGAGAAGTTCACGCACGCCCGCGAAAGCCAGGCGCTCGGCTTCGTACATCACATCCGACGCTTTGCGGCTGACCAGATCGCCGCGCATCGACGGAATGATACAGAACGTGCAGCGATGGTTGCAGCCTTCGGAAATCTTCAGATAAGCGTAATGGCGCGGCGTCAGCTTGATGCCTTGCGGCGGCACCAGATCGACAAACGGATCGTGTAGCGGCGGCACCGCTTCGTGCACGGCAGCGACCACGGCTTCGTATTGATGCGGGCCGGTCACAGCCAATACGCCGGGGTGGGCCGCGCGAATGCGATCGCCTTCCACGCCCATGCAACCGGTGACAATGACCCTGCCGTTCTCTCGCATCGCTTCACCGATGGCGTCGAGTGATTCCTGTTTGGCGCTATCTAAGAAGCCGCAGGTATTGACCAGCACGACATCGGCGCCGGCGTAGGAAGGCGCGATTTCGTAACCCTCGGCCCGCAGTTGGGTCAGGATGCGCTCGGAATCGACCAGCGCCTTGGGGCAGCCCAGGCTGACGATACCCACTTTAGGAATATGCCTATTCATAATGCTCCATGCCGCGCGGCGCAACAAGCAGCCTGACGCGGCGGCGACCTTATAGACCCTGCCCACCTGGAAGGGCAAATCCCAGAAGTCCAATCACCACGCGGAAGCGGCCTGCAGCGGTAATTGCGCTACCGACAGGCGGTCTTTATATGGGCGCTCCCGTTCGTTTTCCCATCAAGGCGACCATGGCCGATTTGCAGACCAGCTTCCGTAGCACCGTGAACACTTGGCAGTGCGACGAGAACGAGCATCTCAATGTGCAGTTTTTCACCGCCTTCGGCGACGATGCGTCGATCCATGTGCTGACCGCTTTGGGCTTCGGCCCGGTGGCGCAGGGCAAGGCCGGTTTGGCGGTGCAGGCGCAATCCGACCACATCCGCTATTGGCAAGAGCTGCGCAGCGAAGACGCGGTCGAGATCGTCTCGGCCCCGTTCGAAGTGTCGGCTAACCGCATCGTGCTCTATCACGAACTGCGCAACGGCTTCGACGACTCGCTGTCGGCTACAGTATTGCGCGCCATCAGCTGCTGCGATGCTTCAGGTAAGACCGTGCCTTTCCCAACCGCAATCGTCGAACGCGCCCAGGCCGCGATAGTCGCCTTGCCCGATCACGGCAAGCCGCGCAGCGCCGGCCGCTTCGGCGACCTACCCAGCCTGACGCCGCAGCAAGCGCGCGATGCCGGCATGCGCGAAATCAACCGCTGCGTGGTGACGCCGGAGGAATGCGATGGCGCTGGCAATTTACGGCCGCGCTTCCATTTCTCCCGCTTCTCAGACGGCGCCGGCATGCTGTGGCACGGGCTGGGTTT
>JBBSNV010000180.1:0-5230 GCA_038260375.1 Reyranellales bacterium | reverse complement strand
GGGCTTCATGTCGGCGCTGCGCAGCACGCGCACGGCGCAGCCCACGAAGACCAGACTTAGGACCGCTGCGGCCGCGCCGTACAGCCAGCCCACCACGCCCAGAAAAGTCGGCGCCAGGGCGACCGGTAGCAAGGCCACGGCATAAATCAGCATCTGGATCTTGGTGGCGCGCTCACCCGCCACCACCGGCAGCATCGGCACGCCGGCCGCTTCATAGTCGCCCCGGCGATAAAGCGACAACGCCCAGAAATGCGGCGGCGTCCACATGAAGATCAGCAGGAAGAGCGAAATCGATGCCCAGCCGATATCGCCGGTAACGCAAGCCCAGCCGATCATCGGCGGGAAAGCGCCGGCGGCGCCACCAATCACGATGTTCTGCGGCGTGCGGCGCTTGAGCCAGATCGTGTAAACGAAGACGTAGAAGGCGATGGTCAACGCCAACAGCGCCGCCGCCACAAAATTCACAGCCAGGCCGATCAGCGCCACCGAAGCGATCGACAGCAGGATACCAAAGGCCAGGGCATCGTCCGGCGCGATGCGACCTTGCGGCAGCGGCCGCGATTGGGTGCGCTGCATGATCGCGTCGATATCGCGGTCGTACCACATGTTGATGGCGCCGGAAGCGCCCGCGCCCAGTGCGATGCAGAACACCGCGATGCCGGCTAGCAACGGATGGATATGGCCGGGCGCAAGGAACAGCCCGACGAAGCCGGTGAACACGACCAAGGACATGACCCGCGGCTTGAGCAGCGCCACGTAATCGGACACGCGCGACACCGGCAGCGCGGCCGCGATCGACGGGGCTGTTGGGTGTTCACTGAGCGGGGCCGAAAAATCGGTCACAAGGTTTCCTTACAGTAGCCTAGTCGGACAATAGACTGGCCGGCTGCCCCTAAAGGGCAACCGGCCGAGTTTCATGTCGGCCGCGATTAGCCCGCGACCGAACTCAATGGTGATGCGCCGCGGGCGTGATGCGCGGGATCTCGTCGTAGGTGTGGAACGGTGGCGGCGAGGTCAGCGACCATTCCAAAGTCGTGGCGCCTTCGCCCCACGGATTGTTGGCTGCCTTCTTGCCCCAACCCAGCGTGTAGATCGCCGTGATAACGAAAAAGATTGTCGCGGCGTAAGACATGTAGGCGCCGTAAGAAGCCACTTCGTTCCAGCCATGGAAGGCGTCGGGATAGTCGACGATACGGCGCGGCATGCCCGACAGACCCAGGAAATGCATCGGGAAGAAGGTCAGGTTGACACCAATGAAGGTCCACCAGAAATGCAGCTTGCCGGCCCATTCCGGATATTGTCGGCCGGAGAACTTGCCGATCCAGTAGTAATACCCGGCAAAGATGCCGAATACCGCCCCCAAGGACAGCACGTAGTGGAAATGCGCCACCACGTAATAGGTATCGTGCATGGCAGCATCGACGCCGGCATTGGAAAGCACGATACCGGTGACCCCGCCCACGGTGAACAGGAAGATCAGGCCGATCGCCCACAGCATGGGCGTGTCGAAACGCAAGGAACCGCCCCACATGGTGGCGATCCAGGAGAAGATCTTCACTCCGGTGGGCACCGCGATCACCATGGTCGCGGCCATGAAGTAGGCGCGCGTGTTGACGTCCATGCCGACGGTATACATGTGATGCGCCCACACCACGAAGCCGATCACGCCGATCGCCACGATGGCGTACGCCATGCCGAGATATCCGAAGATCGGCTTCTTGGAGAAGGTCGAGATGATCTGGCTGATGATGCCGAAGGCCGGCAGGATCATGACGTAAACTTCGGGATGGCCGAAGAACCAGAACAGATGCTGGAACAGAATGGGGTCGCCGCCGCCGGCCGGGTCGAAGAAATGCGTGCCGAAGTTGCGGTCGGTCAGCAGCATGGTGATGGCGCCGGCCAGAACGGGCAGCGCCAGCAACAGCAGGAACGCGGTGACCAACTGGCCCCATACGAACAGCGGCATGCGGTGCAGGGTCATGCCCGGCGCGCGCATGTTGAAGATTGTGGTGATGAAGTTGATGGCGCCTAGGATCGAGGCGGCGCCGGCCAAATGCAACGCCAGGATGGCGAAATCAACCGCGGGCCCGGGCTGTCCGTTGGGACCGGACAGCGGTGGATAGATGGTCCAGCCGGTGCCGGCCCCGCCACCGACGAAAATCGAGCACACCAGCATGAGGAAGCCCGCGACCATCAGCCAGAAGCTGATGTTGTTCATGCGCGGGAACGCCATGTCGGGCGCACCGATCAACATCGGCACCACCCAGTTGCCGAAGCCGCCGATCAGGGCCGGCATGACGACGAAAAAGATCATGATCAAGCCGTGAGCGGTGATGATCATGTTCCAGGTGTGACCTGGCCCTTCGGTGCCCATGAACTGCACACCCGGGTTTTGCAGCTCCATGCGCATATAGACCGACAATGCGCCGCCGACGAGACCGGCGGTGACCGAGAACAGCAAATAGAGCGTGCCGATATCCTTGTGGTTAGTCGAGAAGAACCAGCGGCGCCAGAAGCCGGGGGTCCCGTGATCCCCGTGACCGTAACCGTGCGCATCGTGTCCCTGATCGGCGTGAGAGGTTGCCATGGCTCTAATCCTTCCTGAACCCGATTGCGCTTATTGAACCGAACGCGGCGGCGAGCCAGCGCCAGGAACCGGCGCGCTGCCGGCGTCGGCATTCTGAACCGGCGCCTGGTCCGGCGGGCTGCCATCGGCCTTATCGAACTTGGTGCGCGCTTCGGCCGCCCATTTATCGAACTCGTCCTTGCTCACCGCCCGCACCATGATTGGCATGAAGGCGTGGCCTTCGCCGCACAGCTCCGAGCACTGGCCGTAATAGGTGCCGGCCTTGGTGACGCGGAACCAGCTTTCATTCAAACGGCCGGTGACGGCGTCGATCTTGATACCGAACGCCGGCACGGTCCACGAATGGATCACGTCGGACGAGGTGGTGTAGAGGCGGATGTTGGTGTCGACCGGCACGACGATGGCCGCATCGGTCTGCAGCAAGCGCGGCTGATCGGGCTTCAGGTCAGCGTCCTTAACCCAGAACGCATCGAAGGTGAAATTGCCGTTGTCGGGATAGACGTAGCTCCAGTTCCACTGATGGCCAATCGCCTTGATCGTCATCTCGGGATTGGGCGTGCGATCTTGGAAATACAGCAACCGGACCGACGGGATGGCCATGACCACCAGGATGATCACCGGCAGCACTGTCCACAGCACTTCGACCAAAGTGTTGTGCGTGGTGCGCGACGGCGTGGGGTGGCGCGACTCGTGGAAGCGCCATATGACGTAAGCCAGCAGCGCCACGACGAACAAGGTGATGGCGGTGACGATGTAGAGCAGCAAGGTGTGCAGCTCGTGCACGCGTTCGGCAACCGGCGTGGCGGGGTCTTGGAAGTTGATTTCCCATGGCCGTGGTTGATCGGCCAGCGCCGGCAACGCCAGCAGGCAGCCAAAGCCGACCAGACCGATTACCGGCAGCGCCCGAAGCAACTTCATATGCACACTCCCCTGATCCCCAGCGCCATAGACCACCCATGCGGCGCGCTGGTCCGTCCGGACCGGAATTTGCCAATTGTTTAAAGGCTTTCGCCTTGCGTAAGTATGCGGCGGCAAGCCGCAGAGAAGCGCTCGATAGAGTAGGCGCGACGGTAACGGGATTTTCGCGGTCGTCGCTGGACCGGCGCAGTGTAATGCCGAACCGATAGGTGCGACAGACCTTGTTTCCACAAACGATTCCAACGATATAGACGTTATTGCGATTCGCTCGCAATGCCTTGGGCATTCGGACAATCCAGCCGATCCGCGCCGCCATGGCGCCGGCCTTGGATAGCAGGGGAGCCGGGGCCAGTTTAAGATGGCCGGAGTTTTCCCCAGTTGGGACTTTAAGTCGGAGTAGTCATGTCCAATCTCGCCCAAGCCGATGAGCTGTTTTTCACCCGTGCCGGGCTCGACCGTGGCCGCACCGAGCGCGTGGTCAGCGATGCCCTGAAGGGGGCGGATGATGGAGAACTGTTTTTAGAATACGTGCAAAGCGAGAGCCTGAGCTTCGACGACGGCAAGCTGAAAAGCGCCAGCTTCGATACTTCGCAAGGCTTCGGCCTGCGTTCGGTAGCAGGCGAGACCACCGGCTATGCCCATGCCTCGACCTTGGACGAGAAAGCTATCGAGCGCGCCGCGGCGACGGTGAAATCGGTCAGCGCAGGCCGGGGCGGCATTTTGGGCGAGCCGCCGCGCGGGACCAATCGTCTCTACTACGGCGACTTCAATCCGATCTTGCCGGTGCCGTTCGAACAGAAGGTGAAATTGCTGGCCGATATCGACGCCTATGCGCGATCCAAGGATTCGCGCGTGCGCCAAGTCTCGGCCTCGCTGTCGGGTTCGTGGCAGGTGGTGCAGATCATGCGCGGCGACGGAAGGCGCGTGGCCGATGTGCGGCCGCTGGTGCGGTTGAACGTGTCGGTGGTGGCCGAAGTAGACGGCCGCATGGAATCGGGCGGCACTGGCTCGGGCGGAAGGGTCAATTACACCAAGCTGTTCGACCCCAGCCATTGGCAGCAGGAAGTGGACGAAGCGCTGCGCCAGGCGCTGGTCAATCTGGAATCGGTCGATGCGCCGGCCGGTGAAATGCCGGTGGTGTTGGGCGCGGGCTGGTCGGGCATTCTGTGGCACGAAGCGATCGGACACGGGCTGGAAGGCGATTTCCATCGCAAGAAGACGTCGGTGTTCACCAAGCTGATGAACGAGCAGATCGCCTCCAAGGGCGTCACCGTGGTCGATGACGGCACCATGGGCGACCGGCGCGGCTCGCTGACGGTGGACGACGAAGGCACGCCGTCGGGCCGCACCGTGCTGATCGAGGACGGCAAATTGGTGGGCCTGATGCAGGATCGCATGAACGCGCGCCTGATGGGATCGAAGCCCACCGGAAATGGGCGGCGGCAAAGTCACGCCTATCAGCCACTGCCGCGCATGACCAACCCGGTGATGTTGGGCGGCGATGCATCGCCGGTCGACATCATCGGCTCGGTCAAGCGCGGGCTGTACGCGGTGAACTTTGGCGGCGGCCAGGTTGACATCACCAGCGGCAAGTTCGTGTTCACCGCCAGTGAGGCCTACATGATCGAGAACGGAGAAATCACTGCCCCTGTGAAAGGCGCCACGCTGATCGGAAACGGGCCGGAGGCGCTGACCCGGGTCGAGATGATCGGCGACGATCTGGGC
>JBBSNV010000179.1:0-5246 GCA_038260375.1 Reyranellales bacterium | reverse complement strand
GCCTTGTTGCGAGCCGCGGCCTGATGCGCATCCTGTTGCACACGCCGCTGAAAGCACCCGGCCATCGCACGCCCTCGGGCGACCGCGCCATGGCGCGGGCGTTGCGCGACGTGCTGCGCAGCGCCGGCCATCAGGTGAAGACCCTGGATCGCGGCCGCAGCGGCAAAGGCTTGGATACGCCGGAACAGCAAAAGGCCGAGCGCGATGCCGCCAAGCGGCGCTTTGCGGATGCGCTGAATGCCAAGCAGCAGAAATCCAAAACCAGCCGTATCGATTTGTGGCTGACCTATCATTGCTATTACAAAAAGCCCGATTGGATCGGCGCTGCCTTGGCCAAGCAGGCCGGTATTCCCTATGTGCTTGCCGAAGTGTCCTACGCGCCCAAGCGCGCCGACGGCCCGTGGGATTTGGGCCATCGCCAGGTCGCAGTGTCGATCCGCGCGGCCGATTTGATCCTGAATTTCAATCCGATCGACGCCAATTGCGTGCGGCCTGTCATGAACAAGGGTGCGGTGCTTCTCGACGTACCGCCGTTCATCGATACCAAGCCATTCGCAGCCGCCGCCCAACTGCGCGGCAAGCATCGCGCGGCGCTGAAGCGCAAATACAAGCTCGACGACACGATGCCGTGGCTGTTGAGCGTCGCCATGATGCGACCGGGCGACAAGCTCGCCTCCTATCGCGTGCTGGGCCAGGCGCTTTCCGGCCTGCAGCAGCACCCATGGCGCTTGCTGGTGGTGGGCGATGGCCAGGCGCGGCCGGAGGTCGAGGCAGCGCTCAAGCCGTTGGGCGATCGCGTGGTCTATCTAGGCGAGCAAGCGCCCGACAAATTGCCGGCGCTCTACGCCGCCGCCGATCTTTACCTGTGGCCCGCCATCAACGAGGCTTGGGGCATGACCTTGCTCGAAGCTCAAGCTACCGGATTGCCGGTAATCGCCGGCCGCACCGGCGGCGTGCCCAACGTGATGCGCGAGAACGACACCGGCCTGCTGACGCCAATCGGCGATGCGGCGCAGTTTGCCGCCGCGGTCGAACGATTGCTGGGCGATCCGGCACGACGGCGCGAGATGGGCGAGTTGGCCCGCGCCTATGCCGCGCAACGCCACGATCGGCGCGTGGCGGCGAATCTGATCGACCAGGCTTTGCGCGACGCGGTGGAACGCAGACGATGACCTTACTGGCGATGCTGCGGCACGGTCCTACCGAATGGAACCGCGCCAAGAAACTGCAGGGCATGAGCGACATCCCGCTCTCGGCCGAGGGCCGCGAAGCGGTCGCCGCCTGGCGCGTCCCGGAAGAATTCAAGCGCTGGCGCTGGATCGCCAGTCCGCTCGTGCGCGCGCAAGAGACCGCCCGGCTGGTCGGCGCGCCGGCCGAAATGCAGCCTGAGCCGCTGCTGCGCGAGATGAGCTTCGGCCAGTGGGAAGGTCGCACCATCGCCGAGCTGGTGGCCGAGGGCGGCGCCGATTTCCAGGCCATCGCCGATCGTGGCCTCGACATGCAACCGCCCGGCGGCGAATCCCCGCGCATGGTGATCGCGCGCCTGATGGCTCTTTGCCAGCGCGTTGCGGCCGACGGCATCGATACGGTGGCAGTGTGCCACAAGGGCATCATTCGCGCGCTGCTGGCCCAGGCCACCGGCTGGTCGATGCTGGGCCGCCAGCCGTATAAACTCGACTGGTCGGCGCTGCATTGTTTCCGCCTGGCGCCGGATGGCACGCCGACGATCGAGCGGCTGAACATCGCGTTGAAGCAACCGGTCGGCAGCCCATGACCGAACGCATCCTGTTCTACTGCCAGCATCTGCTGGGCATCGGCCATTTGCGCCGCGCCGTGACCTTGGCGCGCGGCCTCTCCAACGGCGGCTTCGACGTGACTTTGGTATCGGGCGGCGAAGCGGTGCCCAATCTGGAACTGCACGGGCTGAAATTCGAGCAGCTCGATCCGGTGCGCGCGGTCGACAAATTCTTCAAGGTGCTGGTCGACAGCAACGGCACGGTGATCGACGACGCGTTCAAAGCGCGACGGTGCCAATCGCTGTTGGCGCTGTTTGCCCGCCTCAAGCCCGACCTGGTGCTGACCGAAATGTTTCCGTTCGGCCGCCGTCAATTGCGCTTCGAATTGCTGCCGCTGCTCGACGCGGCCAAACAGGCCAAGATGAAAGTGGCATCTTCGGTGCGCGACATCCTGGTGTCGGCGCCCAAGCCCGAGCGCCTGGAGGAGATGATCGGGCTGATCGAGACCTATTACGACGTGGTGCTGGTGCATTCCGACCCGCGGCTGATCCCGTTCGACCGCACATTCCCGCCGGCGCAACGCTTTGCCGACCGGCTGCGCTATACCGGCTACGTGGTCGAAGGCAGCACCCCCGACCGCAGCGCCAACGCGCCCGGCAAAGGTGAGGTGCTGGTCTCGGCCGGCGGCGGCGCGGTCAGCGAACCGCTGCTCGAGGCCGCCATCGCGGCCAAGCCCAACACCGCGCTGGCCGATGCGCGCTGGCGCCTGTTGGTCGGCCACAACCTGCCCGACCAGCGCTTCGCCGCCCTGCAGGCCAAAGCCGACGCCAATAGCGTGGTCGAGCGCGCGCGGCCCGATTTCACCACCTTGCTGGCCAATGCGGCGCTGTCGATCTCTCAGGGCGGCTACAACACCGTGATGGAAACGATAAAATTCGGCCATCGTGCGGTAATTTCGCCCTATGCCGGCGGGTTGGAAACCGAACAGACTTTGCGTGCGGCACTCCTGGCAGAGCGCGGCCTGATCCACATCGTCGACGAAACGACGTTAAGCGCCGCCACCTTGGCCGACGCCATCGCCCGGGCATTGGCGGCACCGCCGATCGACGCCGCCGCGTTGTTCAATCTCGACGGGCTCAACACCACGGTGCAAATCGTGCGCGATCTGCTGCGATGAGCGAATTCGATCCGCTGCTGCGCGAGTTGGATCGCTGGGGCGAAGCCGGTCGCTCGGCGACGTGGTGGTGGCGCGACGACGATGCGGCGCAGCCCTCGCTTGCGCTCGACCAATTGCTGCATTTGTCCGATGCGCCGCTGGCCCTGGCGGTGGTGCCGGCGGCCACCGACGAGGCCTTGGCAGCGCGCCTTGCGCCCATCCCCCAGGTAGCGGTGCTGCAACATGGCTATGCCCATCAAAACCATGCTGGGACCAAGGAAAAGAAGATCGAGTTGGGGCCACAGCGCCCGGCGCAAATCGTTATCGGCGAGCTGGCCACCGGCAAGCTGCGGCTGGAGCAGCTGTTTAGCGCCAAGGCGCTGCCGGTGCTGGTGCCGCCCTGGAATCGCATCGCGCCGGCCTTGGTGCCGGTGCTGCCGGAACTGGGTTATCGCGGCCTATCGCAATTTGCCCCTCGCGCGCGCGCCAAGCCGGTGCGTGGGTTGGTGCAATCCAATTGCCATCTGGATCTGATCGACTGGCAAAGCCGTCGTTTTATTGGTGCGGAAGCGGCGATTTCGGCGCTAGTCAAGCATTTGGCGCTGCGCTATGCCGGTGCCGCATCGCAACCCGATGTGGCCGGCGAACCCAGCGGCGTAATGAGCCACCATGCCGTGCATCATAAAGAGGCGTGGGCATTTCTTGAGCGATTGCTGGCTGTGCTGACCGCGCACCAAGCAGCCCCGGCATTGTCGGCAGTAGAGGTCTTTGCGTTATGACGGTTAGCGCCACTATACCCAGCGAGGTGTTGCGTTATCGACGCCAGCCGCTGGTCGGCGACATGGTGCGCGCCGCATTGGGCGTGATTCTGACCGGCGGCCCGTTATTGTTTGTCGAGCTAAGTCCTGCCACACTCGCCATATTCGGCGGATTGGCCTCGGTTTTTGCTTTATTCGGCGTGCGCACGATTTTGCGCTCCTATAGTGCGATCGAACTGGGCGAAATCGGTGTGACAGTTAGGGGCGTGCCGGGCGGCGACATTGCCTGGCAACAGTTGAACGGTATGAAGCTGGGCTATTACACGACCCGGCGCGACCGGCAGGGAGGATGGATGCAGCTCACGCTGCAAGGCGGCGGCAAGCGGTTGAGGTTCGACTCGACGCTTGAAGGATTCGACCGCCTGTTACGTCGCGCCACCCAAGCCGCGACCGCCAACGGCGTTGCACTGGCATCGGCAACTCTGGCCAATCTGGCGGCGATGGACATCGCCGTGCCCCAAACCGCGACGTTGGAACAGGCGGGGCGGCGGTGAGCGAGCTGTTGCAAGTGCGCGATCTGAAGATCGACTTCCGCGTCCATGACGGGGCGATTCATGCCGTGGACGGCGTGTCCTTCCGCATCAAGCCCGGCGCCACGGTGGCGATCGTGGGCGAATCGGGCTCCGGCAAATCGGTGTGCAGCCAGGCCATCATGGGCATCTTGCCCCGCGCCGGCCAGATCATCGGCGGCCAAATCCTGTTCACCGATCCGCAGACCAAGCTGGTGACCGACATCGCCGCCATCGACCGCGACAGCGTGCAGATGCGCGCCATCCGCGGCGGGCGCATCTCGATCATCTTTCAAGAGCCGATGACTTCGCTATCGGCGCTGCACACGATCGGCAACCAGATCGGCGAAGCGCTGATGCTGCATCGCAAGGTTGGCCAGGCGGAGTCCGACGAGCTGGTGGCCGACATGCTGCGCATGGTCGGCTTTCCCGATCCCAAGCGCGCCTTGCGCACTTATCCGTTCGAGCTGTCGGGCGGGTTGCGCCAGCGCGCCATGATCGCCATGGCGCTGGTGTGCCGGCCGGCGCTGCTGATCGCCGACGAGCCGACCACCGCACTCGACGTCACCATCCAGGCGCAAATCCTGAAGCTGATCCAGGATCTGCAAAAAGAACTGGGCATGGCGGTGCTGATCATCACCCACGATCTGGGCGTGGTGGCCAACGTGGCCGAGGAAGTGGTGGTGATGTATCGCGGCAAGGTGGTCGAGAGCGGCAGCCTGGAAGACATTTTCCGCCAGCCCGAGCATCCTTACCTGCGTGCGTTGCTGCGCGCGGTGCCGCGCTTCGACATGAAGCCGGGCGAGCGGCTGGTGCCGATCCGCGAGATCAGGAGCTCCACCGGGCATTTGCTGGAACAAAAGACGCCGTGGCCGGAAAACGGCTCCGCTGCGCCATTGCTGTCGGTACAAGGCGTGCAAAAGACCTACCACATCCGCAAGGCCGAGAATCTCGGCCAGCAGCTGTTCGGCGGCGGCGCCCGGCGCGAAGTGCGCGCCGTGCAAGACGTCAGCTTCGACATCAAGCG
>JBBSNV010000178.1:0-5258 GCA_038260375.1 Reyranellales bacterium | reverse complement strand
CGCGCCTCTGTCACGGCGTATGTCAGCGTTCCGTCGGCGGTATGCCGACAGCCGCTTGCGTCGGTTAGTTCGACTGTTGTCGATCACCTTGCGGCCGCCTACGGTTTCCATGCGGGCGCGGAACCCGTGCCGGCGCTTGCGCACCAATTTGCTTGGCTGATACGTGCGTTTCACGGGTATTCTCCTTAGCTTTCAACACGTTCCCGTTCGACCGCGCCGCAGCGCCAGGCGCGACAAAAACGGCAGGAACGGTGGGAAATTCGAGAGGCGATATAAGGGTATAGCCGGGCGAAGTCAACGCATTCCGGCCGCGGCAAGAACGGCCCCGGGATGTGGCCACCGGTTGGCTGTCACGGGCTATTGAGTTGGTTTGACTGGCTTTTCCGCCGCGATGCGGTCATGACCAGGAACTGCTTCTCGCGTTGCCGCCATTGGCCTGTATGGTCCTGGGGGTTCAAACCCTATCCAACCGCAACATGTTGGGCTCACAATAGCTTCTGCCATGCCAATCAAACCCAAATCCTCTGCAAAATCCGCCGGCAAATCCCCCGGAAAATCTTCCAAGCCAGAGCCGCGCGGCTTGTGGGGCGTGGCCAAGCGCTGGCTGCCCTTGGCGGTGCTGGTGGTGGGGACGGCCGCGTTCTTCCTGTCCGGCGCCTACCACTATGTGACCTTCGATACTTTGCGTGAGCATCGCGAGGCGCTGTTGGGCTGGGTCAAGGACATGGGCGTGCTGGCCGGCGTTATCTTGATTCTCGGTTACGCGCTGGTGGTGGCGTTCTCTTTGCCGCTTGGCATCCTCATGACCCTGACCGCCGGATTTCTGTTCGGCACCGTGTTGGGCACGGTCTATGTCGTGATCGCCGCCACCTTGGGATCGATCGCTGTGTTCCTGGCGGCGCGCACCGCGCTGGGCGATTTCCTGCGCAAGCGCGCCGCGGGTTTTTTCAAGCGCATGGAGGCGGGCTTCAAGCGCAACGAGTTCAGCTATTTGTTGTTTCTGCGCCTGGTGCCAGTGTTCCCGTTCTGGTTGGTCAACATCGTTCCAGCGTTCCTGGGCGTGTCGTTGCGCAACTACGTGCTGGCAACATTTATCGGCGTCATCCCTGGCAGCGCGGTGTTCGCCGCCGTAGGCAACGGGCTGGGCGCGGTGTTCGATCAAGGCAAGACGCCCGATCTGTCGATCATCTTCAAGCCGGATATCCTGCTGCCGATCCTGGGATTGGCGCTGCTGTCCCTGGCGCCGGTGGCATACAACCGCTATCGCGACCGTAAGGGCAAGCGCGCATGAAAACACTCGAAAAAGTAATCGACACCGATTTGTGCATCATCGGCGCGGGCTCGGCCGGGCTGACAGTGGCGGCGGGCGCGGCGCAGATGGGCGCGCGGGTGGTGCTGATCGAGCGCGCCAAGATGGGCGGCGATTGCCTTAACTATGGCTGCGTGCCGTCCAAGGCGCTGATCGCCGCGGCGCATCGCGCGCAGACCATGCGCGATTCCAAAGCGTTCGGTATCGCCCCGATCGAACCCGAGATCGATTTCGCTGCGGTGATGGATCACGTGCAGCAAGTGATTGCCGCCATCGCGCCGCACGATTCGGTCGAACGCTTTACCGGTTTGGGGGTGAACGTCATTCAGTCCCAAGCGCGCTTTGTCGACCACCGTACGGTCGAGGCAGGCGGACAACGCATCCACGCCAAGCGCTTCATCGTCGCCACCGGCTCGCGCGCCGGCATTCCGCCCATTCCAGGGCTGAAGGACGTGGGCTATCTGACCAACGAAACGGTGTTCGCCAATCGCGTGCGACCCGAGCATCTGATCGTGATCGGCGGCGGGCCGATCGGCATGGAGCTGGCGCAGGCGCACCGCCGGCTGGGCTGCAAAGTGACCGTGCTGGAAATGGCCAAGGCGCTGGCGAAAGACGATCCCGAGCTGACCGCGATCGTCAAGCAGGCGGTGACCGGCGAGGGCGTGGCGCTGCGCGAAGATGTCGGCATCGAGCGGGTCGAGCGCGACGGCAGTGACATCGCGGTGGTGCTGAAGGGCGGCGAGCGCATCGCAGGCTCGCATCTGCTGGTGGCGGCGGGACGGGAGCCCAATATCGAGGAACTCGATCTCGACAATGCCGGCATCAGGCATTCCAAGCGCGGCATCGACACCGACAGCGGCCTACGTACTTCCAACAAGCGCGTGTTTGCCATCGGCGATGTGGCCGGGCGCTACCAGTTCACGCATATTGCTGCTGAACATGGTTCATTGGTGATCCGCCGCGCGCTGTTCGGCCTGCCGGCCAAGGTCAACGAAACGAGTGTGCCGTGGTGCACTTACACTGATCCCGAACTGGCCAATGTCGGTCTGAGCGAAGCCCAGTCGCGCGAGAAATTCGGCGACGCGGTCAAAGTGCTGCATTTTTCATTGGCGGAAAATGACCGCGCCCAGGCCGAGCGCATCACGGCTGGTTTGGTGAAAGTGGTGGTCGGCAAGCGCGGCAAGATCCTGGGCGCCGGCATCGTGGCGCCGGGCGCGGGCGAACTGATCCAGCCCTGGTGCTTGGCGATTTCGCGCGGCCTGAAGATTGGCGCGATGGCGACGCCCATCTTGCCGTATCCGACCTTGGGCGAAAGCTCCAAACGCGCCGCCGGTGCGTATTATACGGAAGCGTTGTTCGGTCCGAGGGTTAAGGCGCTGGTGCGGCTGAAATTGTGGTTCACGCGATGAAACGCTCTAAAGCGTTCATGATTGACAGTTCGGCCGCGTTGGCGGGGCCGGAGCGATTGATTTAGGATCCGGTCATGGCCGATACCATCCGCACCGCGACGATTGCGCGCCCCGCCCGCGCCGGGGTGGGGCCGCGCTTTAGCCTGTCGCAGAAGCTGCTGCTGCTGGTGGTGACCTTCGTCATGGTCGGCGAGCTGGTCATTCTGATCCCCTCCGTCGCGCGGTTTCGCGAAGGCTATCTGCAGCAGCGCCTGGCCAATGCCCATCTGGCGACCCTGGCGCTCGACGCCACGCCCGACAACATGGTCAGTGAGGACTTGTCGATGATGCTGCTGCACTTGGCCGAGGTGCAGGGTGTGGTGCTGCGCAAGGGCAAAGGGCCACGTCGCGTGTTGTCGTCGTCGATGCCGCCCAAGATCGACGTCACCTGCGACATGGAGGCCGCCCCCTGGTTCGACATGATCGCCGACGCCATGGGCACCTTTGTCCATGGCGGCAATCGGGTGCTGCGGGTCATGGGCATGTCGCCCAAGGATCCCGATGTCGAGATCGAGATCCTGCTCGACGAAGGGCCGCTGCGCCACGACATGCTGGCCTATGCAGAGCGCATCCTGCTGCTGTCTGTGGCAGTCTCGGTGCTGACCGCGCTCCTGTTGTACTCGGCGCTGCGCTGGATGATCGTGCGGCCGCTGCAGGCGATGACCGGCGAGATCGAAAATTTCCGCCGCGATCCGGAAAGCGATACCGCGGTGGCTAGCGCCAACGGCCGCAGCGACGAGATCGGCATCGTCGAGCAAGCGCTGGTCGATATGCAGCGCACCGTGCGCTCGGCGCTACGCCAGAAGACCAACCTCGCCACGCTCGGCACGGCGGTGGCCAAGATCAATCACGATCTGCGCAACGTGCTGACCACTGCGCAATTGTTGTCGGATTATCTCGAGACCAGCGACGATCCCAAAGTGCGCAAGGTCTCGCCCAGTCTGATGCGCGCGATCGATCGCGCGGTGGTGCTGTGCACCGACACCTTGAACTTCACCGGCGAGCAACCGGCGCCGGAGCGCGCCAAGGTCGATCTGGCGGCCTTGGTCGAGGAACTGGAATGCAGCTTTTGGCCCGAACGCGACGATGCCGATAACGGCGACAAGACTCCCAGCGCAGAGTGGCGCGTCGAAATCCCGCCGGGCTTCAAAGTGTGGGCCGACCGCGAGCAATTGTTCCGCGTGTTGCTCAACGTGGTGCGCAACGCGCTGCAATCGGGCGCTGCGCGGATTCGTTTTTCGGCGCGGGACAATGAAGCGGGCGGCAAGGTCATCGATATCTTCGACAATGGCCCCGGCCTATCGCCGCGTGCGCAGGAGAACTTGTTCCGCCCGTTCGCCGGCAGCGGCCGGCTCGGCCGCACCGGGCTAGGTTTGGCGATCGCGCGTGATCTGATGCGGGCGCATGGCGGCGACATCACCCTGGCCCGCACCGGCGCCGACGGCACGATCTTCCGTCTTACTCTTCCTGCTGCGCCCAAAAACGGGCGCGGCTGACTTCGTTTCCCATGTCGTCCTGAGCGAAGCGAAGGACCTTGCTTCAGCGTACAGGTCTATGGGTTGACGCAGGGTGCTTCGCTAGCGTTCAGCATGACGGGATAAGGTATCGCCCTCGCTTCTCCGTCTTCCTGAGCGAAGCGAAGGATCGTGCTTCAGCGGGACATGTCTATGGGTTGAGGGAGGGTGCTTCGCTGGCGCTCAGCATGACGAGGTGTAGAGAGAGCCCACTCAATCCAATTGCAGCAACTGCGCTTTTAGGTAAGCGGATTCGGGCAACGCTGGATGCACCGGATGGTCGGGCGCTGCGCCCAGGCTGTAGAGCACGCGGGCGGTGCGGCGGAAATCGGCTAGGCCGTGGCGCACCGCGTCGGCAAACAGCGGCGCCTCCATCAAATGCGAGCACGAGGCGATGAACAGCAGCCCGCCCGGCACCACCAGCTGCGCCGAGAGCCGCGCCAGCTTGCGATAGCCCTGGGTGCCGACCTTGATGTCCTTGCGGCTTTTGACGAAAGCCGGCGGATCGGCCACCACGATGTCGAATTGCTCTTTGGCCGCAATCATTTTTTCCAGCGCCTCGAAGACTTCGGCTTTCTCCGTGCGCAATCTACTGTCCACGTTGTTAGCCGCGGCCGATTGCGTCGCGAGCGCCAATGCGCCCTCCGAGCGATCGACCGCCAGCACCTCGCGCGCGCCGCCCAAGGCTGCCTGCACGGCAAAGCCGCCGGCATAGCAATAGAGATCGAGAACGCGCGCATCCTGGGCCAAGCGGCCGACAATGTGGCGGTTGTCGCGCTGGTCGTAGACCCAGCCGGTCTTCTGTCCGCCGACCAGATCGGCATTGAATTTGGCGCCGCATTCCTCGACCGCGATCGGCTCGTCGACCGTGCCGTGCACCACATCGACCGATTGGCCCAGGCCTTCCAGACCGCGCACCGGGGAATCGTTCTTCACCACGATGGCGCGCGGCTGCAATGTCGTTTGCAGCGCCTCGACGATCTGCGG
>JBBSNV010000177.1:0-5313 GCA_038260375.1 Reyranellales bacterium | reverse complement strand
TGGCGCGGGCGCTGGCGGAGGATTTCAATGCGGCGGCCGGCGTGATCGGCCTGGGCGAGGAAGGCGAAGAGACCTCCAATCTCGGCCCGGGCGAAACCACGGTGGATGCGCTGGGCATGATCGTGGCCTGCCTGAGTTATGCCGCCAATGAAACCGGCGATGCGCGGTTGCGTGAGATGGCGCGCAGCCATGCGCTGAAGCACATCGATTGGTGCGTGCGCCCGGACGGCTCGGTGTGCCAGTCGGCCTCGTTCGATGTGAACACCGGCGCGCTGACGCGGCGCTACACGCATAAGGGCTACTCGCCCGAGAGCAGTTGGGGCCGCGCCCAGGCCTGGTCGATGCTGGGCTATGCGCTGGCGGCGTTGTGGCAGCCGGAGGAGCCACTGTTCCTGGCGACGGCGCAGCGCATCGCCGATTGGTGGATCGCGCATGTGCCGGCGGATGGCATCTCGTTTTGGGATTTCGGCGACCCGCGCATCCCCAACACCTGGCGCGACACCTCGGCGCCGGCGATGGTGTCGGCGGCGCTGCTGAAGATCGCGGGGTTGACCAAGGATAAGGTAGCGAGCGCGAAGTATCGCGCGGCGGCGGAGCGCGGCGTGCGCACGATGATCGGCGAGTGGCTGACGCCGCTTGGTCCGGGCGAGACGCGGCCCGAGGGCATGCTGATCGGCGCCTGTTATCACCCGACCATCGGCCATGCGGTGGATTGCGAAGCAGTGTGGCCGGATTATTATTTGTTCGAGGCGCTGGAAGTGCTGACCGGAAGACTGGGTGAAGCGCAGATATAATTTCAGCGCTTGGCTTCGAGCAGCTTCATAACCTCGGCCTGGCCTTTGGTCTTGGCGTGCTGCTGGGCGGTGACGCCGTTCTTGTCGCCGATCTCGGTCTTGGCGCCGGCCGCCAGCAGCAGGCGCACGATCTCGACATGGCGCGGCCCGCCATCGCCCAGGATCACCGCTTCGAGCAATGCGGTCCAACCCAGATTGTTGACATGATCGAGCGGCGCGCCGGCCTCGATCAGCGCCCGCACCGGCTCGACATGACCCAGATGCGCCGCGGCGATCAACGCGGTGCCCCGATAGGGGCTGGTGACGTTACGCGGGCTGTTGCCGCCCTTGATCGCCAGCTGCACCATGCGGGCATCGTCGCGCACCGCGGCGATGGTGATCAGGTCGTATTGTTGGGCGTCGAGCGCGTTGGCGTCGGCGCCCTTGTCCAACAGGAATTTCGCCAACTCGTAGTGGCCGGCATGGCCCGCGACATGCAGCGGCGTGCGGCGGTTGCCGTCGCGCGGGTTGAGATCGGCACCGGCGGCGATCAGCTTGGCGGCGGCCGCGACATCGCCCGAGGCGGCGGCTTTGTGCAGGCCGGTGTAGCCCGCGAGATCGGCGGCGCTGGGCGGGATCTGCGCTTGTGCTAGGGGCACGATGGCGAGCGCGAGCAGGATCAGCAAAGCATGTCGCATGACGGTCCCTCCGTTGCGACTATACTGCTGCTATGAGCGCGCAGAACACCATCCTGATCGCCGGCGCCACTGGTGTGGTCGGCCGCGCCGCGGTCGAGCATTTCGCTAAGAAAGAAGATTGGCGCGTGATCGCGTTGTCGCGGCGCAAACCCGATGCCGCGGGCAATTATCGTCACCTGGCGCTCGATTTGAGCGATGCGGCTGCGTGCGAGGCGGCGGGCGAGGAACTGCGCGAGGTCACGCATGTCGTGTTCGCAGCCCTGTTCGAGAAGCCGGGCCTGGTGCGCGGCTGGCGCGAGCGCGACCAGATGCAAACCAACCTGGCGATGCTGCAGAATTTTCTGACGCCGTTGCAGCGCGCGGCCAAGGGCTTGCGCCACGTCACCTTGCTGCAAGGCACGAAAGCTTACGGCGCGCATCTGCATCCCATCGCGGTGCCGGCGCGCGAGGATGCGCCGCGCGACAATCACGAGAATTTCTATTGGCTGCAGGAAGATTTCTTGCGCCAGCAACAACGCGGCCCGGATTGGGGCTTCACGATCTTTCGGCCGCAGATCGTGTTCGGCCATGCGCTGGCCAGCCCGATGAATCTGCTGGCGGCGCTGGGCGCCTGGGCGGCGCTGTGCCAAGCCGAGGGCCGCGCGTTTTCCTATACCGGTGGCGCGCCCTATCTGTGCGAAGCGATCGATGCGGATGTGATGGCCGAGGCGTTCGAATGGGCGGCGAGTTCGGACAATGCGCGTGGCGAGACTTTCAACATCACCAATGGCGATCTGTTCCGCTGGCCGGATGTGTGGCCGGCGATGGCGCAAGCGCTGGGCGTGGAATGCGGCGAAGCGCAGCCATTGTTCCTGGCCCAGGAAGCGGCTGCGCGGGAAGCGTTGTGGCAGGAGATCGTGCGGCGTCATGGCTTGGTGCCGACGACACTGGCCGGATTGGTCGGCGATTCGTTTCACTACGCCGATTTCGTGCTGGCGCCCCAACAGAAAGAAGCGCCGCCGCCGGTGCTGCTCAGCACCATCAAACTGCGGCAGGCGGGGTTTGCCGGCTGCCGCGACACCACGGCGATGTTTGGCGAGTGGTTTGCCCGGCTCAGGGCGATGCGGCTGCTGCCCTAAACCTTTGATTCGATGGGGTCGGTCCGTACCGGGTCTTGATATTCGCCCCGTTCTGCCCACATGCTCTACACGTGATTACCCCGGGTGCCTTAGGGGCCCGCTTCGCTGCTTCGCTCGATACCGAGGAGGTTGCCGTGACCAGACTGTCCCTGTTCAACAGCCCGCTGATGCTGGGGTTCGATCAATTCGAACGCACCCTGGAGCGCATCGCCAAGAACGGCGCGGACGGTTACCCCCCGTACAACATCGAACGCATCGGCGACAACGGCTTGCGCATCACTCTGGCGGTGGCCGGCTTCACCGCCCAGGATCTGGTCATCGAAGTGGCAGAGAACCAGCTGTTGGTGCGCGGCCGCCAGATCGACGACGAGGCGCGCGTGTTCCTGCATCGCGGCATCGCCGCGCGGCAGTTCCAGAAGAGCTTCATGCTGGCCGAAGGCATCGAGGTCAAGGGCGCATCGCTCGACAACGGCCTGCTCAACGTCGAACTGGAGCGGCCGTCGGTGGAGATCAAAGTGCGCAATGTCGCGATCAAGACCCGCGGCGCGGCCAAGCAAGCGGCGCAGACGATTGACGTCCATGGCGACGTGCACGCCGATTTCTTGGCCGAAGGCGACAAGTAAGTCATTATGGGGATAACCAGCGTACCCGACGCGTAAGCAGTATAAGAACGAAAGACAGGTGACATGATGGAAAACGCAATCGACCCTCGCCAGCTCAGCACGCTGCAATTCGCCGCGGTTGGCCTGGAACAGATGGCCTATATCAAGAAGGTGCAACTGCCCGAGGGCCTGACCGGCTTCGGCGTTTTCTCGGCCGATGGCCGCGCGGTGGCGATGGCGCCGACCGAGGAGATGGCCCAGGCGCTGATCCGCCAGAACGAATTGGAGCCGATGCTGCTGCAGTAATCCTGCGCATCGTTTCCCAAAACAAAAACGCCGATCAGAAATGATCGGCGTTTTTATTTATGAGGCGGATGTTTCTACTTTGCCCTTCTCCCGCTTGCGGGAGAAGGTCCGCGAAGCGTGGAGGAGGGTGCGCTTCTCGTCAGATAAGCGCAAGAGTCTTCTTGCGATCGCACCCTCACCCGGCCTTCGGCCACCCTCTCCCGCAAGCGGGAGAGGGGCCAAATTTCTAAGCCGCGTGGCTGGCCGAGGACTGGGTCAGCTGGATGTAGAGCGCGTCGGGGCTGTCGGTCTTGCGCAGCTTGTCGCACATCGCCTGGTCGCGCAGCAGGCGCGAGACGCGGGCCAAGGCCTTGAGGTGATCGGCGCCGGCGGCTTCAGGCGCCAATAGCAAGAAAATGAGATCGACCGGGCGCTCGTCGATCGCTTCGAAATCGACCGGCGTGGTCAAACGCGCGAACAAGCCGTAGAGCCGGCCCAGCCCGGCCAGCTTGCCGTGCGGGATGGCGATGCCGTTGCCGACGCCGGTGCTGCCCAGCCGCTCGCGCTCGAGCAGCACGTCGAAGATTTGGCGGTCGTGCAGACCGGTCAGCTTGGCAGCGCGTTGCGACAGCTCCTGCAGCGCTTGCTTTTTATTGGTGGCGCGCAGATCGGCGACGATCGCATCAGGCCCGATCAACTCGGCGAGTTCCATCATGTCACGTTCCCAATGAGCCCCGAAGATGTTTGCCGACAAGACTGGTGCCGATACGACTGGTGCCGATAAGACTGGTGCCAATACGACTGGTGCCGAGAGATTCTAGCCGTTCAGTGTTTTGCGCTGGCCTTGATTTTGGCCGTCCTTAGCTTGGCCTGGGCCCGAGCGACCGAGATTGCCGTTCAAATCTTGCGGATCGACCCAGGCGATGTTGCCGTCGTCGCGCCGGTAAACCATGTTCAAGCCGCCATGCGCGGCGTTGCGGAACATCAACGCCGGCTGGCCGATCAGATCCAGATGCATCACCGCCTCGCCGACCGTCAGGGTCAGCAGCTGGGTTTGCATTTCCGCCACCACAACGGGATCGAGCTTGCTCGGTTCCTCGACCTGGCTGTCTTCGCCGCTATGAGCGTCGTTGCCAGCCAGCACGTATTGCTGCGCCGCCATCGCTTCGACTTCGGCAGCGCCGGACGCTTGATGGTGATCGCGCAGGCGGCGCTTGTAGCGGCGCAGGCGCTTGGCAATGCGGTCGAGCGCGCGATCGAATGCGACGTAGATTTCGTCGGCCTCGGCTTCGGCCTGCATGAAGATGCCGCGCCGCGCATGCACCTGGATGTCGCAGCGGAACATATGCCTCGCGCGCGAGAACGAAACCGCGCCGTCGATGGCGTCGAAATACTTGCCGACCGCGCCTTCGAGGGCGGATTCGACGTGCTGGCGCAGTGCCTCGCCGACGTCGATCTGCTGGCCGCTAACCGATAATTCCATCAACCATTCCAGATGCTTAGCTGTAGCGCCGCGGCCAGATCGATGCTCGGCCGGACGGCAAGGCGCGCACCATAGTGACGCCCCCCCAACGAGTCAATAATGGGCGGCCCTTGACCGGGCCAGCCGATGCCCGAGTTATTCGGCGCCGACGATGCCCTGGTGTGCAGATAGGGTTGGCGGCGCGGGACGCAAGGCTTGACGCGCGGCTTGGGCGGCGAAAAACACCAGCGCCTTGTCGCGCCGGCGCCGCGCCGACGAGCCGATGCCCAAGGTGTCGCGGTACTTGGCCACGGTGCGGCGCGCGATGACCACGCCTTCGCGCTGCAGCAAAGCGACCAGGCGATCGTCGGACAG
>JBBSNV010000176.1:0-5391 GCA_038260375.1 Reyranellales bacterium | reverse complement strand
TGTGGGGCTCGGAGAGCGCCGCGATCGGCAATCCGATCAACCATTATCTCGAGCCGGCGCAAATCGCCGGCATCATGAACGAGGCCAAGACCAAGATCCTGGTAACCTGCGATCCGTCGATCGTGGCCGATATCTGGCCCAAAATTGAGAAAATTCGTGGCCAGATCCCGACCTTGAAGGTCATCGTGGTGATCGGCGGCAAGCCGGCGCCCGACGTGATCCGCTACGAGGACGTGATCGATCAGCAAAACGGCGACACCATGCCCAGCCCGCGCAACGGCAAGTTCGCCGACGTGGCCGGCCTTTTTCATACCGGCGGCACCACCGGCGTGCCCAAGCTGGCCCGGCACACCCAGGGAGGCTTGCTGACGCATTCGCTGGTCAACAGCAATTCGCTGGCCGTCGATGAGCGCGACGTCTTTTTCAATGCCCTGCCGCCGTTCCATGTCGGCGGTTCGACCTGCGGCGGGCTGGCGCCGTGGTCGCGCGGCGCCACCGTGGTGATGCTGACGCCGCTCGGTATGCGCAACCCGCTGGTCGGCGGCAATTTCTGGAAGCTGGTCGAGCGCTTTAGACCCACCGTGGTCGGCATGGTGCCGACGATATGGGGGGCGCTGCTCAACGTGCCCAGCGACGGCCACGACATCTCTTCGATCCGCGTCACCAATTGCGGCGGTTCGACCATGCCGGTCGAGATCGCCAAAGCGGTCAAGCACAAGCTCAACGTGCCGATCGTCGAGGGTTACGGCATGACCGAGGTGCACGGCTTCTCGACCATGAATCCGATCGCCGGCGAGCAGCGCATCGGCTCGATCGGCTTTCACATGCCCTATTGCCAATTGATCGTGGCCGAACTCGACGGCTTGAAGATCAAGCGCCGCATGCCGAGCAACGAGCAAGGCGCAATGCTGATGCGGGGGCCGCAGATCTTCGGCGGATACGTCTCGCCGCTGCATAATCGCGAGGCCTGGATCGACGCCGAGGCGGGCGATGCCGACCAGGGCAAATGGCTGAACTCGGGCGATCTCGGGCGTATCGATGCGCAGAATTATGTCTGGCTGACCGGCCGCGCCAAAGACCTGATCATCCGCGGCGGCCACAACATCGATCCCATCGTGATCGAGGAAGCTTTGCACCAGCATCCCGAAGTGGAATCCGCCGCCGCGATCGGCCGGCCCGACCGCCATGCCGGAGAATTGCCCGTGGCCTATGTCCAGTTGCGCCCTGGCGCCAAGGTGACCGGCGAAGAGCTGCAATCCTTTGTGCGCGAGCGCATTCCCGAGCGCGCCGCCACGCCCGTAGAGGTCACGGTGGTCGCGCAAATGCCGGTCACTGGCGTGGGCAAGATCTTCAAGCCGCAGCTACGTTTTCAAGCGGCGCAAACCACCTTCACGCGGCTGCTCGACTCGTTGAAAGCCGAGGGCATCGAGGCCGATGTCATCGTGGCGCCGCATCGCGAGCACGGCACCTTGGCGACGGTGGCGCTCAAGAAAGCACCCGACCGCGAGCAGGCCAAAGCCAAGATCAAGGACCTGCTGGGCGGCTTCCAGCTGCGCCACGAAGTGGTGTGAGTACTCGTCACCCTGAGCGCAGCGAAGGGTCTTCTCTCAAACTCTGGATCTAGCGTTTTGACGCAAGATGCTTCGCTGCGCTCAACATGACAATCAGCGCAGCTCCTTGCGCATCAGCGCCGCACCCTTGCCCAAAGCGTTGAGCTTGCCCACGGCAATGTCGCGCGCCATCGGCGCCATGCCGCAATTGGTGCAGGGATAGAGCTTCTCGGCATCGACGAATTTCAACGCTGTGCGGATGGTCGCGGCCACCTTCTCCGGCGTCTCAACCTCGTTGCTGGCAACATCGATGCAGCCGACCAACACGTCCTTGCCCTTAAGCAGGCCAATCAGGTCGATCGGCACGCGGGCATTGGCGCATTCCAGCGAGATCTGGTCGATCTTGCTCTTGGCCAGATGCGGGAACGTCTCTTCGTATTGGCGCCACTCGCCGCCCAGGGTTTGTTTCCAATCGTTATTGGCCTTGATACCGTAGCCGTAGCAGATATGCACGGCCGTGGTGCAAGTCAGGCCCTCGATCGCTTGGTGCAGCGCATCGATGCCCCATTCGCGCACTTGCGGCATATAGACGTTGAACGCCGGCTCGTCGAACTGGATGGTGTCGACGCCGATCGCCTGCAGCGCCTTGGCTTCTTCGTTGAGCAGCCGCGCGAACTCGAACGCCATCTTCACCCGATCGCCGTAGTACCCATCCGCAATCGTGTCGATGATGGTCATCGGCCCGGGCAAGGTGAATTTAAGCTTGTGCTTGGTATGGGCGCGGGCGATGCGCGCCTCGGTCTCGTGCACATTGCCTTTGCGAGTCAGCTTGCCGGTAACGGTCGGCACTTGCGCCTCGTAGCGGTTGTTGCGGATGCCCATGGTGACTTTCTTGCCGAAGTCGATGCCCTCGACCCGCTCCAAAAAGCCGTGCACAAAATGCTGCCGCGATTGCTCGCCATCGGTGACGATGTCGATGCCGGCGTCTTCCTGTTCCTTGAGCCACAGCAAGGTGGCATCGCGCTTGGCCTCGGCCAGCGCGCCGCCTTCGGACTGCCATGGCGCCCACAGCATTTCGGGCCGCGCCAACCAGGACGGCTTGGGAAGGCTGCCGGCAATCGTCGTCTGAAGCATGAATTCCTCCCGCGAGCGCATCTTGGCGGCGCTTATTAACCCCGACTATCGCAGCCTCCGCACGCCAGCGAAAAGGCTTTTTCGCCGCGCGACCCGGCGCGCCTTCCCCCGCAAGGCACCGTCTGATAAACGGTGGTTCATAAGAATGCTTTTGGGAGGGCGCTGATGGATTTTCGTATTCCGGCCGAGATCACCGCCTATCTGACCGAGCTCGACGCCTTCATCGACCAAGAGATCAAGCCGCTCCAGGCCCAAGACGACAACGAGCGCTTCTTCGATCATCGCCGCGAGCATGCCCGCACCGATTGGGACAATGGCGGCTTGCCGCGCCACGACTGGGAAGATTTGCTAAGCGAGATGAAACGGCGCGCCGATAAGGCCGGCCATTTCCGCTACGCGCTGCCCAAGGAATATGGCGGCCAGGACGGCACCAATCTCGGCATGGCGATCATCCGCGAGCATCTGGCGCATAAGGGACTGGGCTTGCAAAACGATTTGCAGAACGAAAGCTCGATCGTCGGCAATTTGCCCACTGTGCTGATGTTCCGCGATTTCGGCACCGAACAGCAGAAGCAGGAATTCATCCCCGCCATCTTGAGCGGCAAGATGAAAGTGTCTTTTGGCTTGACCGAACCCGATCATGGTTCCGACGCCACCTGGATGGAAACGCGCGGCGTCAAGGACGGCAATGGCTGGCGTGTCACCGGCGCCAAGATGTGGAACACCGGCCTGCACATCGCCACGCATGATTTCGTCTTCGCCCGCACCCATGGCCAGCCGGGCGACGCTAAGGGCATAACCTGCTTCATCGTCCCGACCAAATCAGAAGGCTTCAAGATCGAAGAGTATCTGTGGACCTTCAACATGCCGACCGATCATCCGCGCATCTCGCTGAACAATGTGCGGGTCGAGGCCGACGGGATTTTGGGCGATCCCGATGACGGCTTGGCTTTGGCGCAGCATTTCGTGCACGAGAATCGCATCCGCCAGGCCGCCTCATCGCTGGGCGCGGCGCAATACTGCATCGACCAGAGCGTGGAATACGCCCATCACCGCAAACCGTTCGGCAAACCCCTCGCGGTCAACCAGGCGATCCAATTTCCCTTAGCCGAGCTGCACACTGAAGCCGCCATGCTGCGCGTCTTGATCCACAAGACGGCATGGGAGATGGACCAGATGTCCAAGCCCGACGTCGCCAAGCATCTATCCGACCAAGTATCGATGTGCAATTACCGGGCGAACCGGCTGGTGTGCAACGCCGCCGACCAGGCGATGCAGGTGCATGGCGGCATCGGTTATTCGCGCCACAAGCCGTTCGAGCATATCTATCGCCACCACCGCCGCTATCGCATCACCGAAGGCTCCGAAGAGATCCAGATCCGCAAAGTGGCGGGCCATCTGTTCGGCATGATGGGCGCCAAGAAGCGGCCAAAGAAATAAAGCATGTACGCGCTGGAGGAGATCGGCCCGCGTCTGGATGCTGCGCTGTCGAAGAAGTTCGGCAGCGCCCAGGTCGCCGATCTGGCGCGGCTGACCGGCGGCGCCACCAAGCTGACCTATAGCTTCACCGCCACACTTGATGGCGAGCGCGGCAAATTCGTCCTGCAGCTTTCGCCAGCGTCGAAAGTGGTCGATCCCACCGCCGGTATCACGCCGCGCATCGCCGGCGACCAAGACGCCCAGCTGATGATCGAAGCTGCCGCCTTGGGCGTGAAAGTGCCACCGGTGCGCTATGTCATGACACCTAATGACGGCCTGGGCGCGGGCTATGTCACCGGCTTCGTCGAGGGCGAGACCTTGGGCCCGCGCATTTTGCGCGACGACAAATATGCCGGCGCGCGAGCCAGGCTGGCGGCGCAATGCGGCGCAGCACTAGCCGCAATCCATCGCATCGACAAAACCAAGCTGCCGTTCCTGATGGCGCAAACGCCGCTCGAACAAATCCGCTCTTATCGCGCCATCGTCGAGCATTATGGCCACAAGCTGCCGGCTCTGGCGCTGGGCTTGCGCTGGGCCGAGGAGAATGCGCCGCGCCATGCCAAGCTGACCGTGGTGCATGGCGATTTCCGCACCGGCAATCTGATCGTGGGCGAAGACGGCTTGTGCGCGGTGCTGGATTGGGAGGTCGCGCAAATCTGCGACCCGATGCAGGATCTGGGCTGGTTGTGCGTAAAGACCTGGCGCTTCGGCGGTCCGCAGCCGGTCGGCAGCTTCGGCGCGCGGGAAGATTTGTTCGCCGCGTATGAGGAGGCCAGCGGTGCGTCGGTCGATCCCCAACAGGTGCTGTTCTGGGAGGCCTTCGGCAGCGTGAAATGGGCCATCATGTGCCTGCGCAAGGGCCTGCGTTATACCGACGGCACCGAAGACATCAGCGTCGAGCAATCGGCCATCGGCCGGCGGGTCGAAGAACCGCTGTGGGATTTCCTCAACCTGATCGAAGGGCGATAGACAAATGCCGCGCAGCATTCCCGATGCCGAGGTTTTGCTGCAAGCGGCGGCAGAATATCTCCAGAACGAGTTGCTGCCGACCCTGTCGGGCTATCACGCCTTCCAGACGCGCGTGACGGTCAATGTGCTGAACACGGTGCGGCGCGAACTCGAGCACGGCGCCACCATCGATCAGGACGAACGCGCGCGGCTGGTCAAACTGCTCAAGCACGACGGCAGCTTGGAAGAGCTCAACGACATGCTGGTGGCGCAGATCGGC
>JBBSNV010000175.1:0-5397 GCA_038260375.1 Reyranellales bacterium | reverse complement strand
GTTGCCCATCATGTGGCCGGTATAGGAGGCGTTGATATTGCCGGTCGGAATCTCGTTGATGTTCGGCAAAGTGCCCGCCACCCAGGTGCCGATTTGCACGCGATCCTGTTGGCCGGCGCGCGGGCCGGAGGTGTACTTCAGGTCGGCCGCCCAGTAGCCCCAGGTCAGATAGGCGCAGGTGCAAGGCGTCACTCCCGCTGCAGCGAACAAAGTGTTGTTGACCGCGCCGCCCGACACCATCGCCACGTTGGCGACGATGGCGTTGGTGCTGGTGCCGTTGTTATAGGTGCTGACAGCAGTCGGCGATTGGCCGGCGGCGAAAGTCTGGTCGTCGATATAGGCCGAGGACTGGCCGTAAGCGCCGCTGGTCGAGCCGAAATTCAACGTCGTGCCGCCCGGCCCGCCTTGGGAATCGTGCAGCTCGAAACTGGCCGACACCCGGTTGGTGCTGGGTGAGGTGGTGATGGTCACCTTGTTGGGGTCTTCGTTGGCCAGCAAGCTGACGGAGATTTGGCCCCCGGCGCCGCGCGTATCGGCCAAGCCCGCGGCATAGCCATGCAGGGTGCCGCCGTTGCGTGTGTTGGGCGTGGTGGCCTGCGTGGTGCCGTTGACCGCCGCCGCGACGAAGTAATAGCCGCTGCCGTTGGGATCGCCGAGTGGTTGATCGCTGGCGGCTTGCGGTGTGCGCACCGTGCTGCCGCCTTCGGAATTCACCGCCTCGGGACCGAACGCCATGCTCTGGCCGTTGAGCCCGTCGATCGTGGTGCCGTGCGCCGTCTCGATGGTCGAGACCGCCGAATGGAAGCCGTCGGCGGTGCTGGAAGCGTTGGCGCGCAAATAGCCTTGGAACGAGCCCGCCGCGTAGAGCGTGTTGTTCTTGTTCTGGTCGGTGAAATAGCCGCCCACCGCCAGGCTGAAATACGACGATTGCGCCGCGCCGGTGCCGCTGAAGCCTAGGGTCGACTGGAACCACACCGAACGCTGCGCCGACAACGCGGCATTGGCGCTGGTGATGTTGGGTGAGTAGGCCGAAAACAGCGGCGAATAATAGGCATTGCTGATGGCCGGGCTCGACAGGTTCTCCGGCAGGAACGGCGCACCGCCCACCGCCAGCATGGTGTGCTGGCCAAAACCGGTGGTCGGGAAATTGGCGGTCGGGGTCGGCGTGCCGCCCACCAGGGTCAGCCCGTTGAGGCCGTTATTCACTTCCGACAGCGCATAGATATAGAAACTGGAATCGGCCGCGACATAGCCGGTGCCCGAGAGCGGACCATAGGTCGAGGAGCTGTTGGCGGCGGTGACGTTCACCGTGCCGGGCGCGAACGGCATGGTGAAGGTGGCGCCGCTCGCGGTGCCCGCCGTCATGGTGCCGCCGTTGACCGAGACCGAAGTGATCAGGCTGTTATTGGCCGGATCGCGCGGCGCGGCCTTGGTCGCCGGATCGAAACTGGTGTAGGGCTGGTTGCGCAGCATGCGGCCGTCGGCCACCGTGCCGCTGGGCGAGGTCAGGGTGTTGTCGGTGATCACCGTGACGCTGTTGACCGATTTGTCGCCCGTGTCGGTATTGCCGTCCTTCTTGTCGTTGGGATCGTTGACCTTGGAGAAGTTGCTGACCCCGGTGTTGACCGCTCCGGTGGTCACGGTGCTGACCCGCGCGCCGCCTGCGCCCAGCCGGCCTTCCAACAGGGCCAGCACGCCGGTCAGGGCTTCGGGCCCCACCAAACGCGGCGACGTCGGCGCCTCACCGCGCTTGAGGGTAATGGCCGAGCCCGGCCGCAGCGCGGTTTCGTTGCCCAGCGGCGTGGCGATGGTCAGCTTATCGCCGAACATGAAATAGGTTTCGATCGCGGCGATGTTCTGCGCGTCGATGATGACGATGCCGCCGCGAATGCCGATGGTGGCGGAGCCCATGCGCACCGTGGCCGCGCCGTCGTTCTTGGTGATCTTGCCGCCGACCAGGCGGAAAATGCCTTTGCCCACGCTCAAGCTCAACGTGCCGGTTTCCTTGTCCGGGTCGTACACGAACTTGTCGAGGATAATCTCGCTGTTGGGCCCGATGGTCAGCGCGCTGCCGTCCAGGAACAGCAGCTGCGCCTGGTCGTTGACGCCGGTGGTGATGCGTTCGTTGGCGAACACGTCGATGCCCACGGTCAGCACATGCTTGGCCTGTTGCGGCGGCTCGCCGACCGGCCCGCCATTGGCGGTGCTGGTGACGCCGACCTTGGCCGAGGCCAGGCTGGGCAGCATGCACGGGGCCACCAATGCGGTGGTGGCCAGCAATAGCGACAGGCGTGTAATGCGATTGGTCATAATTTCCTCCTGTGCGGCCTAATAGCGATAGGCCACGCCCAGCATGCCGATGTAATTGGTGAACTCGTAATTGGATACGCTCGAACTGCGCGAGTTGCGCGCCGCCTGGCCGATCAACGCCCATTCGTCGGCGAGCGGCGCGGTCAAGGTCGCCGCCAGGCGCCATTCGCGATCGCGATGCTCGGTAAGGGGATCGACCGTGACGTCGGGCTTGTCGTAATTGGTCCAGACCCGCGTGGCGAAGGCCGACACCGTCCAGTTGCGGTCGGCCGGGCCGAACGGGCCGGGGAAACTGCCGGTAGCGCCGCCGAACAATTGGATCTCACGATATTTTTCGTAGCGCGCGTCGGCGAAGAACCAGGTGTAGCCGCCGCCGCCCGATACGGTGAGGTATTTGCTGATCGGCAGATCGGCATAGGCGCGCGCGGTCCAGCTGTTGCCGCTGCGATCCGAGTTGAACGGCCGCACCGAGGAGTCGTGATAGCGCCGCAGCTGCCAGTCGCCGGCCACGCCCAAGGTGCCGATCACGTCGTCGCCACCGCGGAAATTGTGCTCCACCGTCATGCCACCGGTCGGCGCATAATATTCGGTGCGCTTGTCGAGCATCACGTAGTCGATGCCGACATAGGGCCGCGCCCAGGTGTCGTCGTAGATCCAGACGCGCGGGCCGGTGCTCAAGCTGGCATAGGCCAAATTCACGTCGCTGCGTTTGAACTGGCGCGCGCCGTAGACCACCAGCTGGGTATCGAGCGAGTCGCCGTATTGCGTGCCGAGATCGTAGAGGTGACGCAGCGAAGCCAGCGCGAAGACGTTGAAGTCTTTGGTCGCGGTCGAGTTGTTGTCGAGATGGGCGTCGATGCCGCCCACTTTGATGTCGCCGGTCGGCGCGGCATTGGCGTTGGACTGGTAACGCAAGCCGGCGAAGGCGAATCCGGAAAACTTCGACGGCGACGACGCTTTCTCGATCAGCGCCAGAATTTTTTCTGCCCGCTCGCGCACCGGCGGCGGCAGGTCGGTCGAGGCCAGCGCGCGGGCGATGTAGTTGCGCGCCGCGGCAAACGAACCGAGACGATAATAGAGCACGCCCAATTCCAGCCGCACGCGCGGCAGGTTGGGATTGAGCAGCAACATGCGCTCGAGCGCGCTGACCGCGCCCTCCAGATCGCCGACCTGCGAGGCCAGCTCGGCGAAGCGGAAGGTCTTATCGAGATTGCCGGGATCGCCCGACATCGCTTTGAAGGCGTCGTTGTAAGCGGCGCGCAGGGCTGCCGCATCGCGCGGCGGTCCGACATCGGCTGGCGTGGGCGGTGGCACCGTGGTGGGTTGCAGTTGGTTGTCGCCGACCGCGGCGCGCAGCAGAGGTTTATCCGTCGATTGCAAGGGCAGCTTGTGCCGATCGTCCACCGGCACCAGGCCCAATTGCTTTTGCGCGCCGGCGCTGGGCGGCAGCGGCTTGGACGGCGCGGCGGCCTTGCGCTGCGGTTGAGCGATGCCGGATGACGATCCGGACGGCGGCGGCAAAGTCAAAGTGGGCGCGGTGATCGGCTTGCCGTCGGCTGCATCGGTGGTTGATTGAACCATGCCGCCGCGGCGGATCGCGGCGGTGGCCGACGACAGATCGCTTGACTGCGGTGCGGCGCCCGGCACCATCACCGCCGCCGATGGCGCGGGAATCTCTTGAGCCTGCGCTGCCAAGGCGATGAGCGAAGTCGCCGCGACCGTGGCGATGACCGGGGCGATGACCGTGGTCATAATCGTGCGCCAGCCGAACAATGGGAAGCGGCGCAATGCGTCGCGCTGCAGCACCGTGGGTGATTTGCCCAGCAGCACTTTGCCATTGCGAGCGGACACGGTTAAGCCGTCACGCGCTGCTAATTGGCCTGGCCTACGCAAAACCCTGCCCCCTTGGCGATCTCGATCGAGCCGATCGGCTGCCGGCCCTGGCCCGCAATCCGTCCGCAACCCGCCCGCCGATTTGCTGCCGTTCTCCAACAGCATAGCCACTTTTTTGTTTACCGTTGGGATAAATCCATTTGCATTGATATGGCAAATACTTCGGCGCGAATGATAACAGAGTACCGTTGTAATATTTGTGACGCGTATTTCGGCAAGTTGCCCGGTCTTCGAGTAAACGGTCTTCGAGCAAGCGGTCCTCTAGGCAAAATCCGCGGGCGATTTCGGTGCCGTGCCGAGCCGACGAAAAAGGCCGGCCCCTGCGGACCGGCCTTGTGTTTCAGGGTAAAGCGTTCAGGCAGGCGCCAATCGGCTGCGCCACCTGCCCGGTAACTTTAGGCCAGATGCCGGTCAGTTTCAGGCCAGTTTCAGGCCAGTTTCAGATTAGAGGCGGCGTCGCGGCCGCGCTGGTTGGAAACCTCGAACGAGACCTTCTGGCCTTCGTTCAGGCCCGGCAGGCCGGCCTGCTCCACGGCGGTGGCATGGACGAACACGTCCTGGCCGCCGTCTTGCGGCTGGATGAAACCGAAGCCCTTTTGGGCGTTGAACCACTTCACAGTACCGATAGCCATCGTTGGCTCCTTGAGTATTGGCCCCGCTTGCGGCGCCACCCTGGCGTCGAAATCGGAAACCGGCCGCGCAAACGTCGCGCGGCGACCGACAAGTCGAGGTTAGAAGGCTTTAGTCAGTAGCGTCGGCTTGCGGTTCTCAAAGGAAGCGGCAGGCAAACGGCGCCAATGGCGTAATCAGGCCAAAACGTCGATATGTGAGGCTGATATGGGGTCAAAACGGCCAAAAGACAAGAATATGGCTGCAAACCGCTCGGGCGGGCAAATCCGCGCGCTGGGTTGGTGGGCGGCGGCGCGCAAAAGAAAAAGGGTCGGCCCGAAGGCCGACCCTTTTCTATTCATGCCAGCGATTGCAACGGCTTAGCCGTTACTGCCGCTGGACCGGCGCTGATATTAGAGCGCCTTGAGGTTGGCAGCAGCCTCGCGACCACGCTCGGAAGCGATGTCGTAGGTGACCTTCTGGCCTTCGTTCAGGCCGCGAATGCCGGCCGCTTCGAGCGCGGAGATGTGCACGAACACATCCTTGCCGCCGCTGTCGGGCTGGATGAAACCGAAGCCCTTTTGG
>JBBSNV010000174.1:0-5397 GCA_038260375.1 Reyranellales bacterium | reverse complement strand
CTTCGCTTGCCGGGCTGTCCGGCTCGGGACAGAAGATGTGGCAACGATAGCCCAGCGGCGCTGCGGCCAACGCAATCATGCGGCCCAATTGGCCGCCGCCCAAGATGCCGATGGTGGCGCCCGGCGCGATGATGTCGTGGCCATTACCACTCATGCTATACCGCTCATGCTTTTTCGTCCGAGGGATGCTCGGCCACCGACGCGGTCTGCTTGTCGCGGAATTTCTGCAGCGCCTTGGCGATCTTCGCATCGCTCAAGGAAATCACGCTGGCGGCCAACAGCGCGGCATTGATCGCGCCCGGTTTGCCGATCGCCACCGTGCCGACCGGGATGCCGCCTGGCATTTGCACGATCGACAGCAAACTATCCATGCCCTTCAGGCTCTGGCTTTCGATCGGCACACCGAATACCGGCAAGGTGGTAAGCGAGGCCACCATACCCGGCAGATGTGCCGCACCCCCGGCGCCGGCAATGATCACCTGCAGGCCGCGGCCGCGCGCCGCCTCGGCATAGGCGAACAGCCGCTTGGGCGTGCGATGCGCCGAGACGATGCGCTTCTCATAGGCGATGTCCAGCGCGTCCAGGGTGATGGCCGCATGGCGCATGGTCGCCCAATCCGATTGGCTGCCCATGATCAGGCCGATCACGGGCTTTTTGCTGGCCATTGCCGTCCCCAACTCAGCGCCTCAGTCGATGCGCGAAACGCAGACGGTATCGGGCGGTTTGGCGCGGTGCAAGCATCGGCAATATCAATTTCAGGCGATAATGTCGGGAATTATCTGGCCGTTGAGCGCGGTCATGTGGTCCTTGAGCTTCAGCTTGCGCCGCTTCAGCCGCTGCATCTGCAACTGATCGCCGGCCTGCTCGGAAGCCAGTCGCGCGATCTCGGCATCGAGCTCGCGATGCTGCTGTTTCAACTCTTCGAGTTTTTCGCGCAACGCGTCGAGATCGTCCACGATGGTCTGGGGTCCTGGCAGTTTTCTGGCCGGCTGAGCGGGCGGCTTTGGCGGCTGCCGCGACTGGGCTATGGTCGTTGCGATTATTAGCAAACTCGCCCCGGAAAAGGGAGCAAAACTGTAAAGGGGAGCAAAACCGCAAATGGATCGAAAGCGTCATGACGGTGAGTAAAATTGGCATTTTGACCTCGGGCGGCGATTGCGCCGGGCTGAACGCGGCCATTCGGGCGGTGGTGCACCGGGCGGTCGGCCATTACGGCTGGCAGGTAATGGGCATCCGCCAGGGCACGCATGGGCTGATGGCCAGGCCGGTTCTGGCCGAGCCCTTGACCATCGAGGGCGCCCGGCCCTCGATCCTGCGCTGGGGTGGCACGATTTTGGGCACCACCAACCAGGGCGATCCGTTCGCCTTCGTCATGCCCGATGGCAGCAAGCGCGACCGCTCGGCCGAGGTGATCGAAGGCGTGCGGCTGCTGGGGCTGGACGCGCTGATCGGTGTCGGCGGCGATGGCAGCTTTGCCATCCTACGCAAGCTGGCGCAGCAAGGTGGCGTGCCCTTGGTCGGCATCCCCAAGACCATCGACAACGATATGGGCAGCACCGAAGCCTCGGTGGGTTTCTCCACCGCGGTCGATGTCGCGACCGAAGCGCTCGATCGCTTGCAGCCGACGGCGGCCAGCCACAGCCGCGTGATGATTCTGGAAGTGATGGGCCGCGACGCCGGCCACATTGCGCTGGCGGCGGGCATTGCCGGTGGCGCCGACATTATTCTCATTCCCGAAATCCAATGGTCGGTCGAAGCGGTGGCGCGAAAGATCGAGCAGTTGCGTTTATCGGGGCGCAACTTCGCGCTAGTGGTGGTGGCCGAGGCGGTCAAGCGCGAGGACGGTTCGCCCGTCAAGCGCCAGCATAGCGAGAGCAGCGCCAGTTACGGCGGCATCGGCGACTATGTCGGCGTGCGCATCGCCAAAGCCACGGGCGCGGAGACGCGCGTCACGGTGTTGGGCCATGTCCAGCGCGGCGGCAATCCCGGCGCACGCGATCGCTTGCTGGCCTCGGCGTTCGGCGTGCATGCGGTCGAACTCATTGCCCAGGGCAAGTTCGACCACATGGTGGCGTGGCGCGATCGCCAGGTGGTGGCGGTGCCGATCGCCGAAGCCATCGGCCGCTACCAAGCGGTCGAGCCCGGCGACGCGTTGGTCGCGACGGCGCGCGGGCTCGGCATTTCGTTCGGCGACTGAGTGCAGATTGCATGCAGCCCAGCCTTACGCCGCACCCATTCTGGAACTTCTCGCTCGAAGTCTATGGCGGCGAGGGCGTGGCGCGCGCCTGTCTCGATCTACAGGACCGCCGCCAAGCCGACGTCAACGTGCTGCTGTTTTGCTGCTGGCTGGGCGCCTCGGGCCGTGGGCGCATCGACAAGGCCGACCTCAAAGCGTTGGTCGAGCGCGTCAAGGACTGGCAGCTTGAAGTGATCCGGCCGCTGCGCCTGGCCCGGCGCAAGCTGGCGGAGGGCGTCGCCCATGCGCCGGAACAACAGGCCGAGCCGCTGCGACGGCGCCTGGCCGATGCCGAGATCGAGGCAGAGCATGTCGAGCAATTGATGCTGGCAGAGCGCTACGCCTATCCCGGCAATCGCGACCGCCCGCCCAAGGAGCGACTAACAGCTTCGCTCGGCAATCTGGTGGCGTATTCCGAAATCCTCGATCTGGCGGTCGACCGGCGTGACCGCGACCAGGTGGCCATCATTTTGACGGCGTGCTTTCCCAATCTGCTGCCGCAAGAGATCGGACACGCGCTCAATCTGGATCGCGCATGACTGGATCGCGCATGACTGGGTCGCGCATGACTGGGTCGCCATGAAAAGCATCGCCGCCTTGCTGTTGTCGTTGCTGTTGATCGGTTGCGCTGCGCAGCAGACCGACTTCGAGCCACCGCGCCGCATCGTGCCGCCCGAGCAAGTCAAAGCCGAGCTGCTGCGTCTGGCTGACCAGGAGTGGCGCGCCTTCGGCCGCCAAGTGGTGCGCCACGAAAGCGACCGGATCGTCGTCGATCCAGTCGGTCGCCACACTGAGGATGATCGTGCCGTGTACGAGCGCATGACCGGTTACTGGAACGCGGTGGGCGACACCGGTTTCTCTTCGTATCAGGATTGCGAGGGCAGCTGGCAGCGCGTCACGGCACGCAAATGCCCGTGGCATCTGCCGTGGTCGGCGGCTTTCATTTCCTGGCTGATGTTGAAATCGGGCGTCACTGAGTTCCAGCCTGACGCCAGTCACGCCATTTATCTGCAGCCGATCCTGGCGGGCAAGATCTCGCGGCTCGTGGCGCGCAACATTGCCGAACGTGCACCACAGCCCGGTGACTTGATCTGTTCGACGCGCGGCATGGGCAACGACGCGCCGACCGACTGGCATCAATTGATCGGCAAGACTGTGCCGATGCATTGCGATCTGGTGACCGCCAATCGCGGCAGCAGCATTGAAGCGATCGGCGGCAACGTGTTCAATGCCGTGTCCAAGAGCATCCGGCCGGCGCGCGAGGGCTTGCTCGACCGCGCCTCGAGCGGCGCTTTCGTGGTGATCGTGGAAAACCGCTACCCGGTGCCGGGATCCTAACCGTCGTCGCGCCAGCGCTTGATGCTGCCGCCGTCGAGGCCGAACAGATCCAAGATGCGCGCCACGCTGTGATCGACCACTTCGTCTAAGGTCTTGGGTCGCGAATAAAATGCCGGCATCGCCGGCGCAATGATCGCGCCCATCTCCGACAGAGTCAGCATGTTGCGCAGATGCACATTGTGCAGCGGCGTCTCCCGCACCATCAACGCCAGCTTGCGTCGCTCCTTCAGCACCACGTCGGCCGCGCGCGTCAGCAGCGACGACGTCACGCCCGATGCCAGCTCGCCCAGGCTGCGCATCGAGCACGGCGCGATGACCATGCCCATGGTGCGGAACGAACCCGACGACAACGGCGCCGCCATGTCGCCGATCGCGTGCACGTGATCGGCCAGCGCCTGCACCGCTTTCACTTTGTAGTGGGTCTCGTAGGCCAAGGTGATCTCGGCGGTCCGCGTCATCACCAGATGCGTTTCCACCGGCAGGCTTTTTAACGCCCGCAACAGGCGCACGCCATAGATCACGCCCGAGGCGCCGGAAATGCCGACGATCAGCCGCGGCTTTTCCCCATCCGTTGGGGGTTTTCTCTGAGGAGATGCTTGGTGGGCCATGTTCCTAATATTATTGCGTTTTTAGCTTTTGCCCAATGATAAGACTGGCATTCCACAGCCGCGATGCCTAACTTTTAGGGGTCGTTGTTATCAAGGGAGGTACGCATGCCGACACCGGTTCGGATCGAAACCCTGAAGCATAAACACGCGGCCCTCGAGGCGGCCGTCCAAACGGAAAACGCCCGACCTCACCCCGACGACGATCTTCTGGTTGAGCTCAAACGCCAAAAACTCAAACTCAAAGACACCATCAAGGGACTGGCGCGCCAATAATCCTTACGGCGCGATCATTCGATAAAATGCGACCTTGCGTGTCGAACGCGGGCGACGGGAGTGTTTGTCCGTGTGTCGCGCCCCGCGGCGGGTTATAGCTACGCAATGGACCAAGCGATTGCCGATGTGCGCGCACGGGCGGTGGTGGTGCCGCTGGCTCGGCCGTTGCGCACCGCCTCGGGCGAAATTCCCGCAGCACCTTTGGTGCTGATCGATGTGCTGGTCGAGGACGAGGTCGCGGGCAGCGCCTATCTGTTCGCCTATTCGCCGGTCACACTCAAAGCATTGGTGGCGTTGATCGGCGATTTGGCGCCGCTGTTGCGCGGCAAGACTATAGCGCCGGCGGCACGCTTCGCCGAATTCGAACGCAGCTTCCGGCTGCTCGGCAAGCAGGGCCTGCTGGGTATGGCGCTATCGGGCATCGATATGGCGCTGTGGGATGCGCTGGGCCGCGGGCTCGATCGGCCGGTGTGCCAAATATTGGGCGGCACCAGTGCAGCGCTACCAGCCTACGATTCCTACGGCGTCGTCGATCCAGTCGCGGACCGCGCCAGGTTGGAAGCCTCGCTGCGCCAGGGTTTCAAGGCCATCAAGATCAAGATCGGCAACGGCGATTTGGCCAACGATATCGCAGCCGTATCGGGTGTGCGCAAAATCATCGGGCCGGCGGTGCGGTTGATGGTCGATTACAACCAATCGCTCATCGCGCCGGAAGCCGTGCGCCGTTTGCGCCATCTGGCTGAGTTCGATTTGCACTGGGTCGAGGAGCCGGTGGCGGCCGAAGACCATATCGGCCACGCCCAAGTGCGGCGCGAGAGCGGCGTGGCAGTGCAGACGGGCGAGAATTGGTGGTTCGCCTCCGACATGGCCAAGGCGATCGCGTCTGGCGCCTGCGATTTTGCCATGCCCGATCTGATGAAGATCGGCGGCGTCACCGGCTGG
>JBBSNV010000173.1:0-5430 GCA_038260375.1 Reyranellales bacterium | reverse complement strand
GGTTATTTCCTGGGCGCGCTGGCCGCCACGCCGTTCGGCCGGCCAATGCGCCGGCGCCTGTTGATGGCCTTCATCGTGGTGTCGATCCTCACCACCGCGGCGATGGGCCTGACGCACGATTTGTTGCTGTGGCACGGCTTGCGTTTCCTCAGCGGCATCGCGTCGGCGTTCGGCCAGATTTACATCAGCGGTTTCGTTATGGAGGCGCTCAGCCGGCGCGGCAAGCCGCTCTGGATCGGCTGGCTGATCGGCGGCGTCGGCCTTGGTGTCGTGGTCTCCTCGCTAGTGGTCGAGCTGGCGCAGAAGAACGGCGTGGCGTGGGACTGGCAGTGGCTGGCCAGTGGCGGGTTGGCACTATGGTTGGCCATCCCGGCGATCGCCACCGCGCTGTCGCTGCGCCGCGTCGAGGCGCCGCTGCCCAGCGGCACGGTGGCGCCGCCGCGCGCGCGGTTGTTCACCTTCCACTTCACCCTGCTATTCGTGGCCTATGCCGGCCTGGGCATCGGCTATGTCGTGCAAGCCACCTATCTGCCCACCATGGTGCGCGCCTTGCCCGAGCTGGCCGGCTTCTCGACCTTGGCGTGGATGGTGTTTGGCCTGGCCGCCGCCCCCTCCAACATTGTCTGGCAATTCATCGCCGGCCGGCTGGGCGTACCGGCGGCGCTGATTGTGGCCTTCCTGCTGCAGGCAACCGGCCTGCTGGTGCCGGTGCTGTGGCACAGCGTGCCGGGTGTCGTCATCGGCGCTGCGGCCTTGGGATCCACCTTGGTCGGCATCACCGCGCTGTGCCTGCAGCAGGCGCGCGACATGGCGGGCGAGCAATTTCCGCGCGCCATCGCGCTGATGACGGCGGGCTTCGGCCTGGGCCAGATCGCCGGGCCGCCGATCGCGGCGCTGCTGGTCGGGCCGGGCAACGACTTCCTGCCGCCTACCATCATGACCTCGACGGTGCTGCTGGTCTCGGCGCTGCTGTGTGTGCCGCTGCTGAAGCGGCGCAGCTTTTCGCGATAACCGCCCCGCTTTCGACCCAATCGCGCGTTGCAATCGCCCGATGCGGGGGGATCGCCGAAGCCATTCTTTTCTGACCGCGGTCGGGTTGCTGGCCGCAGCGCTGTCGGCGCTGGCATTCTTCGGCAATCTAAGTTGGCAGATCGATCTGCTGGCGCATTTCCGTTTGCAGGCGGCGCTGGGCAGCATCGTGCTGCTGATCTTCGCGGTGGCGCGCTGGGCCAGGATTGCATCGTTGATGGCGGTCGCGGCAATCGCGCTCAACGTCTACGCCTTGCTTAGCGTATCGGTGGCGACCCAAGCGCCGGCGAACGCATCATCCTTGCGCGTGGTGGCGTTCAATTTGTTGGGCAACGATCGCCGCATCGATGCCGTGGTCGATTGGCTGCGCCAGGAAAAGTTTGATTTGGTATCGTTCGAGGAGCTGACGCCGGGCTTTGCCGCCCAGCTCGGCGGCCTGGCCGATATCTATCCCTATCGGCTGATGGCGCCGCGCAAGGGCGGCTTCGGCATCGGCATTATTTCGCGCCATCCCTTCACCGAGCAGGAAACCTTGTTTGCCGACAGCAAGTTGCGCCCGGTGCTGCGCGTCGGCATCGATTTCAACGGCACGGCGCTCGAGATCGTCGCCCTGCATCCACCGCCGCCGCTCAGCGCGGCGCTGGCGCGCGAGCACGACGACACCTTGAACGGCCTGGCCAAGCTGCCGGCGAATCCACGCCGCATCGTGATGGGCGATCTCAATGCCGCGCCGACCAGCTTTGCCCTGCGCCGTCTGATGGCGCAGCTGGAACTGGTGGGAGATGGCGTGCTGCCGCGCCTGACTTGGCCCAGCAGCTATCCTTGGCCGCTGCGCATTCCGATCGATCACATCCTGGTCGGCAACGGCTTGGCGCTGAGCGGCGTTCAAAGCGGCCCGGCTTTTGGCTCCGACCACTTACCGCAGATCGCTATAGTCCCGGCACGCCCGTGAATCGCGCCGGAATTCCGCGGATTTGCCGCGACGGGCTTCCTTGACCCCATCCAGCCTGCCCCTTATTCTCCGCCGCCATGCAGCATAGAGCGGCCGTTTTCCGCGCCTTTGGCGCCATAGCGCGAATTATCGGCCCGGCCCGCTGAGGCGGCCCGGGGCTTTTCCCATTTTCGCAATTCATTCAAGCCGTTAGCGCTGAGAGCCGCATTCCCTATGGCCGACTACAAGAACACCGTTTTCCTGCCCAAGACCGACTTCCCGATGAAGGCCGGGCTGGCCAAAAAGGAGCCCGAATTGCTGGCCCGCTGGCAGCAGCTCGATCTCTATCGCCGCCTGCGCGAGGACAGCAAGGGCCGCGAGAAATTCGTGCTGCACGATGGCCCGCCCTATGCGAACGGCCATCTGCATATCGGCCACGCGCTCAACAAGATCTTGAAGGACGTGGTCAACCGTTCGCAGCAGATGCTGGGCAAGGACGCCAACTACGTGCCCGGTTGGGACTGCCACGGCTTGCCGATCGAATGGAAAATCGAGGACGAGTATCGCGCCGCCGGCAAGGACAAGGATGCCGTGCCGATCGTCGAGTTCCGCAAACAATGCCGCGACTTCGCCCAACGCTGGATCGACGTGCAGCGCGAGGAGTTCAAGCGCCTGGGTGTGGTGGGCGATTGGGACAACCCGTACACGACGATGGCGTACTCGGCCGAAGCGCAGATCGTGCGCGAGCTGGGCAAGTTCCTGATGAATGGCGGTCTGTTCAAAGGCTCCAAGGCAGTGCTGTGGAGTGTGGTGGAAAAGACCGCACTTGCCGAAGCCGAAGTCGCATATCACGACCATGTATCGGACACGATCTGGGTCGGCTTCCCGATCGTCAAAGCCAAAAACGACAAGCTCAAAGGCGTGCGCATCGTCATCTGGACCACGACGCCCTGGACCATGCCGGGCAACCGCGCCATCGCGCGCCACCCCGAAGCGGAATACGCGCTGGTCGAATTGCAGTCGTTCAAGGAAGGCAGCTTCGCCCAGCCCGGCCTCTATCTGGTGGCGAAGGATCTGGCGGAGAAATTCGCCGCCGATGTCGGCGCTACGGCATTTGAAGTTAAGGGCGCAGTAACCGCGGCCGAGCTGGAAGGCGTGGTCGCGGCTCATCCGCTGCGCGGCCAGGGCTATGATTTCGACGTGCCGCTGCTGACGGCCGATTTCGTCACCATGGATGCCGGCACCGGCTTCGTGCATATCGCGCCCGGCCATGGCGCGGACGATTACGAGCTGGGCGTCAAGAACCGCATCGAAGTTCCCCACACCGTCGATGCGGATGGCACTTACTACGACCACGTGCCGCTATTTGCGGGAAAACGCGTACTGACACCTTACGGCAAGCGCGGCAACGCCAACGACGCGGTGATCGAAGCGCTCAAGCCGACCGGCTATTTGCTGGCCACCAGCAAGCTGCAACATTCCTATCCGCATTCCTGGCGCTCCAAGGCGCCGCTGATCTTCCGCAATGCGCCGCAATGGTTCATCGCCATGGACAAGCCGATCGACGGCATCCAAGGCACGTTGCGCCAGACCGCCTTGCAGGCGATTGCCGATACGCGCTTCGTGCCCGAAGCCGGCCAAACCCGCCTGGGCGGCATGATCGAGAACCGGCCCGATTGGTGCGTCTCGCGCCAGCGCGCCTGGGGCGTGCCGATCGCGGTGTTCGTCAACAAGAAGACCAACGAGCCGCTGCGCGATCCGGCGGTGATGGAGCGCATCGCTAAGGCGTTCGAAGAACAAGGCGCCGACGCCTGGTTCGAGGGCGATCAGCGCCGCTTCCTGGGCAACGATTACGACCCCAACGACTACGAAGCCGTCACCGATATTCTGGACGTGTGGTTCGATTCGGGCTGCACCCACACCTTCGTGCTGGAGAACAATCCGGATTTGAAATGGCCGGCCTCGCTCTATCTCGAGGGCTCGGATCAGCATCGCGGTTATTTCCATTCCTCGCTGCTGGAGAGCTGCGGCACGCGCGGCCGCGCGCCTTACGACGCGGTGCTGACACATGGCTTCACCCTGGACGAACAGGGCCGCAAAATGTCCAAGTCCCTGGGCAACGTCACCGCACCGCAGGAAGTGTGGAACGAATACGGTGCCGATATCCTGCGCCTGTGGGTGGTCGGCACCGATTACGTTCAAGACCAGCGCATCGGCAAGGAGATCCTCAAGCAGCATGGCGATGCCTATCGCCGCCTGCGCAACACCCTGCGTTACCTGCTGGGCAATCTCGAAGGCTTCAACGACGCGGAGAAAGTCGCGGTCGGCGAATTGCCGTCGCTCGAGAAATGGGTGCTGCATCGCTTGAGCGAACTCGACGCCGTGGTGCGCCAGTCGATCCACGATTTCGATTTCTACTCCATGTCCACGGCGCTGCATAATTTCTGCGCCGGCGATTTGTCGGCGTTCTATTTCGACATCCGCAAGGACTTGCTTTATTGCGACGAGCCCAGTTCGCTGCGCCGGCGCGCTTGCCGCACCGTGTTGGCCGAAGTGTTCTCGTGTCTCACGGCTTGGTTGGCGCCGTTCATTTGCTTCACGGCGGAAGAGGCGTGGCTGGCGCGACCCAATGCCGGCAAGGATGGCCAGCCTGAGAGCGTGCATCTGCGAATCATCCCCGACGTACCGACCGCCTGGCGCGACGATGATTCGGCCGAGCGCTGGAAGCTGATCCGCAATTTGCGCAAGGTCGTCACCGGCGCGCTGGAAATCGAGCGCGCAGAAAAGCGCATCGGCTCGTCGTTGCAGGCCATGCCGACGGTTTATGCGCCGGCGGAATACGTTGCCGCGTTCGCTGGGCTCGACCCGGCCGAGATCTTCATCACTTCCGGCGCTAAGCTGGTCGCGGGCGAGCCGCCGGCTGGCTCCTTCACCTCGACCGAAGTGGCCGGCGTCGGCGTGGCGCCCAAGGCAGCCGAAGGGACCAAATGCCAGCGCTGCTGGATGGTTCTGCCCGAAGTCGGCCAGTCTGCGGCCCATCCCGGGCTGTGCCGGCGCTGCGAAGATGCCGTGGGTAAACTCGGAGGCGATCGTGCCGCTTGAAATCCAGCGCCGCGCCATGCGGTTGGGCCTGTCGGTGGCGGCGGCGATCGTCGTGCTCGATCAGCTCAGCAAATGGTGGATGATGGACAAGGTGCTGGCCGATGGCCGCGGCATCAACGTGACCTCGTTTCTCGACCTGGTGGTTGTGTGGAACCGAGGCGTGAGTTTCGGTCTGTTCAACCGCGATTGGGACGGCGCGCCTTGGGCGCTGTCGGCGGTAGCCGTCGCGGTGGTGGTGTTGCTGACTTTGTGGCTGGCGCGGCAGCACAGCGCATTGGCGGCGGTGGCGATCGGCGCCATTATTGGCGGCGCCGTCGCCAATGTGATCGACCGGGCGCGTTTCCGCGCGGTGTTCGACTTTATCGACG
>JBBSNV010000172.1:0-5431 GCA_038260375.1 Reyranellales bacterium | reverse complement strand
TCGGCGCTGACCGGCGACGGCATTGGCGAATTATGGGATGCGGTCGAACGGTTTGGCGCTGCCGTCGGTGGCAAGGGCATCGAACGCCGTCGTGCCGACCAGGCGCGCGCCTGGCTGTGGACCGAATTGGGCGAGACCCTGTTGCAGCGCCTGCGCAGCGACGAGACGGTGCGGCGTCGCTTGCCGGCGCTTGAGGCGGCGGTGACGGCCGGCACGATCACCCCCGGTATCGCTGCGGCCGAATTGCTGGCGTTGTTCACGAAGGCGTCAAACTAATGTCCACGCCGCGCAAGAAAAGCGATTTGGTGACGCGCGCCAGCCAAGCCGGAGCCGAGTTGCCCTATTGGCGGCGCAAGAGCTTGGCGGAGATGACGCAAAAGGAATGGGAAGGCTTGTGCGACGGCTGCGGCAAATGCTGCCTCAACAAGTTGGAATACCAAGACACCGGCCTGATCGAGCAGACCAACGTGGCGTGCAAATTGCTCGACACCTATAGCTGTCAATGCCGCGATTATCCCAACCGCAAAAAGCACGTGCCCGATTGCATCCAGCTCACGCCGCGCAAGATCAAGTCGATGGACTGGCTGCCCTCGACCTGCGGCTACCGGCTGGTGGCGGCGGGCAAGGACCTGTATTGGTGGCACCCCTTGGTTTCGGGCGATCCGCAAACCGTGCACCGGGCCGGAATTTCGGTCCGCGGCCGGGTTATCTCCGAAACCGACGCCGGGCCCTTGGAAGATCATGTCGTGAATTGGGACGATAAATAAGCTCTTTCAAGGCTTTAGCATTGCCAGCTGCTTGTATGCCCAGAGCGGTTTCGCCTTGACCAGCACCGCCGAAAGCCTTAAAAAACCGGGCTTCCGGGCACAGGCCCAGGTTTCGAGGATTTACGTCATGTCGCGTCGCTGCCAGCTCACGGGCAAGGGAGTGCAGGTTGGCAACAATGTCAGCCACGCCAACAACAAGACCAAACGCCGCTTTCTGCCCAATCTGCAACATGCCTCGGTGCTGTCCGAAGCCTTGGGTCACGCGGTCACCTTGCGCATAACGCCGAGCGCGCTGCGCACCATCGAGCACAATGGCGGCATCGATTCTTACCTGCTGGGCACTAACTCCAGCAAGCTGACGCCAGATATGCAGGCGCTCAAGCGCCGCGTCAGCAAAGCCAAGGTTGCGCGCGACGCCAAGGCTGCTGCCTAGACTTCGCCCGATAGATTTTAAAAAGGCTGCCTGCGGGCGGCCTTTTTTATTGCCGCTCATTCGGCGATGGCAAAGTGCAGCAAGATAGTCCGCTGCAGCGGATTGAAATTATCGTCGGCGATCAGCCACAGCAGAGTCTCGCCATTGGCGCCACGCGCCGCACTGACACCTTCGAAATTCTCCACAATCAGCGGCGCTTGCAGCAGCGCCAATTTTTCGACGCGGAAGGTCGTATTGGCTACGATGTCGGTTTGGTGCAGACGCATCACCCGCACCCGCACGCCTTCCAATATCGAATAGCTGCGTTCCAGCACCACAACATCGCCGTTTGGTAAGGTGGCCGCGTCGCTGGGCCGGAAGCGGCCTGTCGTCGGGTAGTTGGCATCGTGCCAAACATAGCGAGCGCTTTGTGGTACGCCGATCCAGGCCGCGACCTGGTTGGCGCCGCGCCGCATGTCCTCGGTGATCAACAGCAGCCGGCCGTCATTCAACAGGGTGACGCACTCAAGCCCAGCATTGGGCGGCGCCAGGGTGATGCCGCCCGGTGCGGCGAACGGCACTGGCTTGCCGTCCATGCCGCCGCCGCTGGCTTCGCTGCCCGACGGATAGCGCCACAGGCGATGCTTTTGCTCGAAGCCGATCAGCACGCTACCGTCGCGCAGCACCGTCATGCTTTCGGCATCGTTATTGGCCTTGCCGACCAGCCTGCGACCCATCGGGTCGTGCAGCGGCCCGATCAAGCCATTGGCCACGCCGTCCAGCAAACCTTTTGCGTCGTAGCTGAGATCGAGCGTCAGCCAGGTGCCTGTGTCCGATACCGCGCGCAGCCGCTTGCCGCCGTCTTTGATACGCAGACCCGAATAGCCGCCGAAATCGACATGCTTGCCTTGCAGCATCAAGCCACCGCGCCAGATCAATTTACCCACGGTGTTGCGCGCGGGATCGGTTCGATCGAGCTGTAGCGGCGCCACGGTGATTGCTACGGGATCGGCCGCTTGCGCGGTGTAGGCCAATCCACACACGATGATCGCTGCGACGAAACGCCAGGCCCAATTCATCCGAATTTCCCTATGGCTTCAGCCCTATTGTGCCGGCCAGCTGTGATAGTATCGGCCCGCGATGACGAGCTTACGACAGAAAGCGGGTATGACCCGGCGCGCCGCGTTGACGGGCATGGCGGCGCTAGCAGGCGCTGCGGTACTGCCGCTGCCGGCGCGTGCGCAAAAGCCCATCCAGCAAAAAATTACTCTGACCTTGCCCGGCGGCAAGGAGGTTTCGGCGGCGTTGTTCCTGCCGCTATCGCTGCCGGCGCCGGCGATCGTGGTGGCGCCTAACCGCTACGGTTTGATCGAACCGATCCTCGACCGTATCGGCTCGTTGGCGTTCGATCATTACCTGACGGTAGCGGTCGATCTTTACGACGGTGTGGTGGCGGCCGACGTGACCGAGGCGCAGGCGCTGGAAGGCGGGCTCGATCGCGCGCAGGCATTCGCCACGGTGATGGCATGGACCGATTGGATTCGCGCCGATGCGCGCTGCAACCGCAATGTCGGCTTAATGGGCTTCGGCTTGGGCGGCGGCTTGGTGCTCGATGCTGCGCTGATCGCTAACGTCTTGGCCACGGTGATTTACGACACGCCGATCCTGCGTCGGCCGGAGCAACTGGCGCGGCTGACCAGTCCCTTGCTCGGTCATTACTCGGACCGCGATCTATTGTTCAGCGTCGGTCAACAGGAAGACGTGCAATTCGAGTTGAAGAAGCTCAATAAGCGCAGCCGGCTGTACCGATACGATGCCGAAGTGGATTTTTCCAATCCGCTATCGCCCAATTACTCGCGCTCCGAGGCGTTGTTGGCCTGGAACCGCAGCGTCGCCTTTTTGCGCGTCACCGCCGGAATCGGCAGTCCGAAATAGTCAGCGCCCGCCGGCGGCGCGGCGCGGCGCGCGGGTGGCGCCGCTGGAATCCTGTTCGTCGAACAGCGAAGCGAGCTGATCCATCATAGTGCCGCCCAATTGGTCGGCATCGACGATGGTCACGGCGCGGCGATAGTAGCGCGTCACGTCGTGGCCGATGCCGATCGCGACGAGTTCGACCGGCGAACGCAGCTCGATATAGTCGATCACATCGCGCAGATGGCGCTCCAGGTAATTGCCGGGATTGACCGACAGGGTGGAATCGTCGACCGGCGCGCCGTCGGAAATCACCATTAGGATCTTGCGTTCCTCGGTGCGGCTGACCAGCCGGTTATGCGCCCACAGCAGCGCCTCACCGTCGATATTTTCTTTCAGAATACCTTCGCGCAGCATCAGGCCCAGGCTCTTGCGGGCCCGCCGCCACGGCGCGTCGGCCGGCTTATAGACGATGTGGCGCAGATCGTTGAGCCGGCCGGGATTGGCCGGCTTGCCGTCGGCCAGCCAGCGCTCGCGGCTCTGGCCGCCTTTCCAGGCGCGGGTGGTGAAGCCGAGGATTTCCACCTTCACACCGCAGCGCTCCAGAGTGCGCGCCAGAATGTCGGCGCTCATGGCCGCCACGGTGATCGGCCGGCCGCGCATCGAGCCGGAATTGTCGATCAACAAGGTCACGATGGTGTCGCGGAATTCCATGTCCTTCTCGAGCTTGAAGGACAGCGAATGGGTCGGGTTGATCACCACGCGCGCCAAGCGGGCAGCATCCAGAATGCCTTCGTCGAGATCGAATTCCCAGGCCCGGCTTTGCTGCGCCATCAATTTACGTTGTAAGCGATTGGCCAGCCGGCCGATCACGCCCTGCAAATGGGAGAGCTGTTGATCGAGATGGCTGCGCAACCGGCCCAACTCCTCCGCGTCGCACAGATCGGCGGCATCTACGATCTCGTCGAACTTGGTGGTGAAGGGGTGATATTGCAGCTCGTTGGGTTCGTTGTTCATCGCGCCGGGCGGCACCCAGGGCCGCTCCGCGCGTCCCGGTTCCTCCTCGTCGCTGGCGCCCATGGTGACGTCGGTCTGGGCTTGATCGGCTACGCTCTCCGACGAATCGTCTTCGTCGGAGCTGTCGTCGGTTTCCTCGCCGCTGGCGCCATAGCCGTGGGTTTCGGCCGAATCCGAACCGTCCTCGCCCTTCTCCTCGGACTGGCCCTGCTGGTCTTCGCTGTCGTCGGATTCCTCTTCGTCGCGCTCCATCTCGCCTTCGTCGTCGGACAGCTTGAGGTCGCGGATGACGCGCTTCAGCGCGCGCGAGAATTGATCCTGGCTGCGTATCACGTCACGCAGCTTGTGCATGTCCTTGCCCGCCATCCGCTCGATTTCGGGTCGCCACAGCTCGACCATGGCGCGGGCCGCTTCGGGCGCCTGCCGGCCGGTCAGGGTTTCGCGCACCATCATGCCGATCACGTCGGCGATCGGCGCGTCGTCGCGGCTGGTGACGTGGCGGAAGCCGCGCTGCTCGCATTTCTCGGCCAGCAGCGCATCGAGATTGTCGGCCACGCCGGTCATGCGGTTGGCGCCGATCGATTCGACGCGCACCTGCTCGACCGCGTCGAAAATCGCCTTAGCGGTTTCGGTTTTGGGCTGGCGCCGGCTGTGCAGTTTGCGATTGTGGTAGCGCAGCTTCAGCGCCAACGAATCGGCCTCGCCCCGCGTGCGCGCCACTTCGTCGGCTGGCATGTCGCGCGCCGGCACGGTCAACCGCGCCTCGGTGCCCATCACCGTGCCGCCATCGGGCACGAAGGTCACGGCGACGTCGTGATGCGACACCGCTCGCATGGCGGCGGCGGTGATGCGGCGGAACTCTTCTAGCGGCGTGACATCCTTGCTCATCGTGGCGCCTGTGTCGGGCACGCTCAATGCATCAGGCTTTTGCCGCGCGCCATCTTGAGTTCGGTGCCGATGCAGCGTTGGTAATATTCGGCCACTGTGCTGCGCTCGACCTCGTCGCACTTGTTGAGGAAGGTGAGGCGGAAGGCAAAGGCCACGTCATTGAAGATCTTGGCGTTTTCGGCCCAGGTGATCACAGTGCGCGGCGACATGACGGTCGAGATGTCGCCGGCAATGAAGCCCGCGCGTGTCAGGTCGGCCAAAGCCACCATGGCGCCGACCAGCTTGCGGCCTTCGTCGTTGTCCAGATGCGGCGCTTTGGCCACCACGATGCCGACTTCTTCGTCGTGGGGCAGGTAGTTCAACGTCGCCACGATCGACCAACGGTCCATCTGGCCTTGGTTGATCTGCTGGGTGCCGTGATACAGGCCGGTGGGGT
>JBBSNV010000171.1:0-5451 GCA_038260375.1 Reyranellales bacterium | reverse complement strand
GCGGTTATGGCGCGGCTGCGCCATTGCGCTAGAATAAGGCCATCATGGGTGACCGTTACCGCCGCCGCGATTTCCACGCCAATGTCGACGCCTTGCTGCGCCGGACGCTCGACACTGCGGGCGGGCGCGCGCTGCTGGGTCATAACGGCGGGCCGCCGCTAGACTGGTCGGGCGAGATGTTCCTGTGGCGCCGGGCCGTGGCCAAGGCGTGGAAGACGCCGCCACGCGAGATCGCGCTGCTGCGCTTGAATCGCGCCGAACAGCTTGGTCTCAGCTATCGCAGCTTCAATTCCGTTCTGCTGGATCGCGGCCGCTGGCTCAACACTATCGTGTTCTCGCTCTCGGCCTTGGCGACAATTGCCGATTTTAATTCGCGCGACGCCCTGCCGAGTTTTGCCAGCGCGGTGATTGAGCGCTTCGCTGCCCTGCGCAACGCTGATATTTTGGTGTTGGCCGATCCGCTGCGCGACCGGCGTCTGTTAGGCAATCGTTCGACCGATGAATTGCGCGCCGCGCTAAACGCAAAGCTGGGTGACAAGATCACCGGCCTGCAGATCGTGACGCAGAGTTTCGATGTCCCCGATGCACGCCAGGTAGCTCTCGCCGATTTCCTGCAGCGCAACGGCCGGGTTGCAGCCGATACCTTCATGGTCGGCAACACTTTGGACGATCTGGCGCTGGCCGGGCAAGCCGGGCTATCGCTGTTCCTGTGGGCCGACGAATACTTCGTGCCGACGCCATGATGCGTTTAGCTCTGGCGCTGTTGTGCGCCATTATTCTCGCGGCGCCCGCCCACGCTGAAAATTTCGAGCGCTGTCCCGCCCAATTGCCGGCTGCAGTGGCGGCCAAGCGCGCCGCGATCCTGGCCGCGGCCAAGACCAACGATTTCGTGGCGTTGAAGAATCTCGCCAGCACGGTCGAGTTCACCTTCTCGTTCGGCGATGCCGAAGACCCGGTGCCGTATTGGCGCGAGCTTAGCAAAGGCGGCACCGATATCGGCAAGATCCTGAGCGCGATCCTCAGCATGAATTGCGTGGTGGGCGAGGGGCCGAGCTATGTCTGGCCCTCGGCGGCGCTGATCGATTGGGCCAGGTTGACGCCCGATGAGCAAAAGGCGCTGCTGGCGCTGTACGGCAAGAAGATCGACGAGAACTGGCTGGAAGGCCGCGGCAAAGGCTATTACGTCGGCTGGCGGGTCATCATCGAACCCGACGGCTCTTGGTCGTCCTTCGTCGCGGGCGATTGATCGGCGCCTACACCGAGGGCATCGCGCATTCTTTGCCGAAGCCGTTATTGTCCAGCTTGAACGGCGGATGCGCATCGAGGTCGTCGGGTTGGCCGGCCAGCTTGCGTTGCAGGCGCGGCCCGTCAATCAGCCGATCGTTTGCCGCCAAGGCGCGCCGCCACCAATTCCGCGCGTCACCGTCATTGCCCTCCAGCCGCGCGATATCGCCCAGATGCTCCATCGCGACGCCATAGTTGGGTCTGACCTGCAGCGCTTTTTCGAATAAGCGCCGCGCGTCCGCCAGGCGGTTGAGCCTCAGCAGAATGAAGCCGTAAGTGTCGATGAAAAAAGCGTTGGCCGGTTCAACCCGAAGCGTCTCGGCCGACAAACACAATGCCTCTTCCAGCAAGCCGTTTTGGCGGCCCCACAAATAGGCCAGATTGTTTTTGGCCATGGTGCCGTTGCTGCGCGCACCGCCGGCATAAAGCTGCTGCGCCACGTAGCCGTTGCGCGGCACGCCGCGGCCGATGTCGTAGAGGTGGCCAAGATTGACCATCGCTTCGGGCAAGCCGGCGCGCACCGCACTGCTGTAGAACCGCGCCGCTGCCGTAGGGTCCATGCGTGTGCCCAAGCCTTTATCGGCCATCAAACCCAAAACATAGGCCGCGTGTGGGTCGGCCTGCAGCGGCAGCAGCTCGCGCTGGGCGGTGGCGTAATCGCCATCTTGGAAGGCTTGCAGGCCCGATTGCAGATCCGCCCAGGCCGGCGCCGCCGTAAAGGCTAGAACCAGAAATAGACTGAGCGCGCCAAGCCAATGCCTCATGTCACACCGTTGGCGTGGCGCAATTTTTGCCAAAGCCGCCGGCATCAAGCGGGAACGGCGGATGGGCATCGTAATCGTCGGGCTTGCCAGCGAGCTTGTCGCACAAATGAGCTTCCTGGTGTTCAATGCGCGCCACTCTGAGGGACCGCTTCCAAAAAATCGTTGGCCGCTGCCGTGTCGCCACGCCGATAGGCTATGTCGCCGGAATGCTCCAACGGATCATCGTAGTCGGGGAATTCCTCTAAGGACTTATCGAAAAAATGCTGCGCCTCGTCCAACCGACCGAGCCGCATCAGGACGAGACCATAGGTGTCGAGGTAATAGGCGTTATGCGGCTGCGCTTGCAAAGTTGCGGCTGAGAGGCACAGCGCTTCTTCCAACAAGCCGTTCTGACGGGCCCACAGATAGGCCAGATTGTTCTTGGCCGAGATCGAATTGGCCCGCGCCGCGGCGATGTAGAATTGCTGCGCCTTGGCGCCGTCGCGCGGCACGCCTATCCCGTTGTCGTAACGGCGGCCCCGATAGGATAAAGCGTCAGCATCCTCCGCTTGGGCCGCGAGTGGCAGCAACAAGCACAATGCCAGCATCAACCAGCCGGGCCGGGCGGCGAAATTTAACCGTGACATGGCGAGAGTTTAGCATCTCGCCGGTGCGGCCGGAACTTAGGCGGCGGCGACCGGGGAAAAAAGAAAAGCCGGCGACGTCCGGGAGCGGAACGACATCGCCGGCTTTCGAGGCGCTAGAGCCTCGATCGGACGCGCAGGGTCAGGCGCGCCAGAAGGGTTTGTTGGCTTCGAATTCGAGCTGCGCGTTGGACAGTCCGATATCGCGGGCGTCGCGGCTGGAAAGCTGCGTCAGCTCGTGACGTTCCTGGGCGCGCTGCTGCCAAGTGTGGAACACCTCGCGCGCGTGATGGAACAAGCCTTCATGCGAAAAAACCTTATTAGTATGCAGGGTAAAGTCGGACATCGGGAAACCCCTTCCACTGTTCTGTTGCAGAGAAAATGGGGCAAAGCGTATGATCTCTCAAACGACCCTTTCTCACTGTCGGATTAGTTTTTCTAACTGTATTGGGCCGATATATGAGCCGCCATCTGCCCCCGCTGAACGGTTTGCGCGCTTTCGAGGCGGCGGCGCGGCATTTGAGCTTCACCCAAGCGGCGGAAGAGTTGAACGTCACCCAGGCCGCGATCAGCCACCAAATCCGCGGGCTTGAGGAACGGTTGGGCGTGCAGCTGTTCATCCGCCGTAATCGTGCGCTGCTGTTGAGCGAAGCGGGCCAGGCCTATCTGCCGTCGTTGCGCGAGGCGTTCGACACCATCGCCTCGGCCACCGAAAAATTGCTGCGCCGGGATGAAACCGGCCCATTGCTGGTTAGCACCACCGCCTCCTTCGCCACCAAATGGCTGGTGCCGCGGCTGGCCACCTTCCAACAGCTCTACCCCGAAATCGAAGTGCAGATATCGACCGGTGTCGCCCTGACCGATTTCCAGCGCGACACGGTCGATGTGGCGATTCGCTGGGGCCTGGGCTCGTGGCCCAATGTCAGCGCCGAGCGGTTGTTCGCCGAAGACATGTTCCCGGTCTGCGCGCCGTCTCTGGTCAAGGGCAAGAACGCGCTGAAGAAGCCGGCCGATCTGGCGCGCGTGACCTTGCTGCACATGACCCAGCAGCGCGACGATTGGCGGTTGTGGTTGACCGCGGCCGGCGCCAAAGGCGTCGATCCCTCGCGCGGGCCGGTGTTCGATCACGCCATGACGGTGCTGCAAGCGGCGATGGACGGGTTGGGCGTGGCGATCGGCCATGGTCCGCTGGTCGAGCGCGACATCAAGGCCGGCCGGTTGGTCGCGCCGTTCGATGTCTCGCTACCGGTCGATGCCGCCTATTACCTGGTGGCGCCGCCCAACGCGCTGCGCCGCCATAAGGTGAAGTCGTTCCGCGAATGGCTGCTGGCCATGGCCAACAAGGCGCAAAGCTAGATAGATCGGCAGCCTGACAGGGGCTGCCGCCGCACATTGCGGTTCCAGCGCGTTGTGTGCGAACGGGAGTTCGGCCAAGATGACGCACCTTTTCGCCCGGGACCGCCATGGATGACGACGGAAAGACCAAGATTGCCAGCACTGCCGACGACCACTACATCGCCCTTCCCTCTGGTTTCCGGCTCGGTAAATACGAGCTGCAGATGGTACTGGGGCAGGGTGGTTTTGGCATCACTTATCGCGCCTGGGACCGCGAACTCGATCGCGCCGTAGCGATCAAGGAATATCTGCCGTCGGACAGCGCCGTCAGGGTCGACGGCACCACGGTCAAGGCGCGCTCGCGGGTCGAGGACGAAAGCTTCGCCTGGGGCCTGACCCGCTTCCTCGACGAAGCCCGCGCTCTGGCGCGCTTTGAAAATGTCCCCGCGATCGTACGCGTTTTCGATTACATGCAGGCCAATGGCACGGCCTATATGGTGATGGCGCTGATCGACGGCGCGCCGCTGTCGGGCGTCTATCGCCGCGAAGCGCCGCTCGACGAGGCGCGCTTGAAATCGATCATCTTGCCGCTGCTGGACGGGCTGGAGCAGGTCCATGCCACCGGCTTCCTGCATCGCGACATCAAGCCGGCCAATATCCTGATCCGGCGCGACGGCATGCCGGTGCTGATCGATTTCGGCGCCGCGCGCCAGGCGGTGGGGGAGAAGTCGCGGTCGGTCACCTCGGTGTTCACGCCAGGCTACGCGCCGTTCGAGCAATATATGTCGAGCGGCAAGCAAGGCCCGTGGACCGACATCTATGCGCTGGCCGCCACGCTCTATCACGGCATCAACGGCAAACCGCCGCCGCAAGCGACCGATCGCATCCGTGAAGACGATATGGTGCCAGCGGTCGAATTGGGCGCGGGCAATTACAGCCCGGAATTTTTAGCCGCGATCGACGCTGGGCTGGCGGTGTTCGAAACTTCCCGCCCGCATAACGTGGCGCAGTGGCGGGCAATGCTGCTGGGTGAACAACCGCCGAGCGTCTTTGGGACGCCCAATGCGCAAGCCTCACTTTATGGCGGCGCATCGCAAGGACCTGTCAGCAGGAGCGGGCCGGCCTCCCAACCATCGCAGGGCAGCCAAGGCGGACCGGCGCGCAGCGTGGGTGGTCCAGCCGCGCCGCCCTCGCAAGGGAGCAGGGGCGGGCCGCCATCGCAGCCGTCGCTGGCACAAACCTCGGTGCCCAGCCAATCGCCCGACAGTGTGGCGTATCCGTCCTCGCAAACCAGCGCCGGCCAGATTGCGCCGGCGGTCAGGCGGAATGGCTTGTGGCTCGGTCTTGCCGCAGTGCTCGTGGTGGCGCTGGGCGGCGGTGGTTATGCGGCTTGGAGCAGCCTGCAAAGCGACCGCCAGTCGATCGAGACTAGGCTGAAGAGCCAG
>JBBSNV010000170.1:0-5464 GCA_038260375.1 Reyranellales bacterium | reverse complement strand
CCGACAGGTTGATCGCAATGATCGCGTTCCATTTGTCTTCGGGAAAATCCTCGATCGCAGCGACATGCTGGATGCCGGCGTTGTTGACCAGCACACCGACGCCGCCGAAAGTTTTTGCGGCCGTATCAATGAGGCCGGCGATCTCCGACGGCTTGGTCATGTCGGCGGCGTTGTAGATCGCCTTGACGCCGTATTTCGATACGATGCCGGCGCGCAGTTTCTCGATTTCGTCCTTCGGGCCGAAGCCGTTCATGACGATGTTGGCGCCCTCGGCGGCCAAGGCATGGGCGATGCCCAGACCGATGCCGCTGGTCGAGCCGGTGACGATTGCGCATTTGCCTTTGAGACTCATTTTACGCTCCTGACGCTTTACTTTTTGAACAGGGCCGCGGCGGCGGCCGAATGCGAGGTCTTGGCCTTGATCTTGTCGCGCACGCGCGTGATCTCGGTTTCCATGTCGGCGATGTAGTCGTTGAGCTCCTCGATCGACCAGGTATCGAGATCGCGCGGCTTGGGCTTTTTCTTCAGCGGTTCCAGGTCGTCGGTATCGATCGGCATGGTGGCCTCCGGGGTCGGGTTGCGAGTGTGATCCCGGCGCGGTACAGGATCAAGACACAGGGAGAAAACACATGATTCCTAACACCCAGCTTCCTACCACCATGACAGCGATCGAGATCAGCAGGCCCGGCGGGCCGGAAGTGCTGGTCGCCAATAGGAACCGCAAGGTGCCGCAGCCCGGCACGGGCGAAGTGCTGATCAAAGTGGCGTCAGCCGGGGTCAACCGGCCCGATCTGCAGCAGCGCGCTGGCAACTACAACCCGCCGCCGGGCGCATCGGATCTGCCCGGGCTGGAAGTGGCCGGCAGCATCGTGGCGCTGGGGCCCAACTCCGATGGGGGTGTCACGCAGTGGAAGTTGGGCGACCAAGTGTGCGCGCTGACGCCAGGCGGCGGCTATGCCGAATATTGCCTGACCGCCGCCACGCATTGCCTGCCGATCCCCAAGGGCTTCTCGATGATTGAAGCAGCGGCGCTGCCCGAAACTTACTTCACCGTGTGGCACAACGTGTTCCAGCGCGCCCGTCTCAAGCCCGGTGAAAGTTTCCTGGTGCATGGTGGCGCCAGCGGCATCGGCACCACCGCCATTCAGCTGGCGCATGCCTTCGGCTGCAAGGTGTTCGCCACGGTGGGCAGCGACGACAAAAAGGGCGCCTGCGAAAAACTCGGCGCCAGCAAAGTCATCAACTACAAGACCCAGGATTACGGCGACGTGGTACGCGAGGCGACCGGCGGCAAGGGTGTCGACGTAGTGCTCGACATGGTGGCGGGCGAATACATCGACCGCGATTTGCAATGCATGGCGTTCGAGGGCCGGCTGGCGATCATCGCGGTGCAAGGAGGCTTGCAGGCCACCATCAACGTGGCGCGCATGATGATGCACCGCCAAACCATCGTGGCATCGACCTTGCGGGCGCAATCGGTCGAGGCCAAAGCGGCGATGGCCAGCGCGCTACGAGAGAAGGTTTGGCCGCTGCTCGATGCCGGCACGGTAAAGCCGGTGTTGTTCAAGACCTTCAAGCTCGATCAGGCGGCCCAAGCCCATGCCGAGCTGGAGGCGGGTCGGCATATCGGCAAAATTATGCTAAGCATCTGAAATAGAACGCTAAATATTGCTGCAAAGGGGCTTTGACCGGCCCCGGCGCGTCCTATATATAAGCAACAGTTTCCTAAGAAATTTGGGGTACGGCACCGCGCCGCCGAGAAGGCGCGAGAGTGATTTGCCGTACCCTAAGGAGTTGCCCATGAACGCACCGTTGATGCCTAAAGCCACCGCCGTCTGGCTGGTGGAGAACACCACGCTTACCTTCCCGCAGATCGCCGAGTTCTGCGGGTTGCACGAGCTCGAGATCCAGGCCGTGGCCGATGGCGAAGTGGCGATCGGCATTGTCGGTGCCGATCCGCTCGCCAATGGCCAGCTGACGCGCGAGGAGATCGAGCGCGTCCAGGGCGACCCCGAGGCGCGGCTGACGATGAGCAAGAACGACCGGCCGCAACCGATGTCGCGGCCCAAGGGCCCGCGTTACACGCCGGTGGCCAAGCGCCAGGATCGTCCCGATGCCATCGCCTGGCTGGTGAAGAACCATCCCGAACTGGCCGATCCACAGATCGCCAAGCTGGTCGGCACCACCAAATCGACCATCACCGCGGTGCGCGAGCGCACGCATTGGAATTCGCAGAACATCAAACAGCGCGATCCGGTGACGTTGGGCCTATGCACCATGGCCGACCTCAACAATGCGGTCGATAAAGCCAACCGCCGTCTCGCCAAGGCCGGTGGCTCGCCGACGGCTAAAGCCAAGGCACAAGCGGCCAAGGCATCAGTGGCCAAAGCCCCGGCCGCACCAGCGGCGGCACCGGTCGATCCCGGCTCGGCCGATCAGCCGGATGTTCCTGTTGAGTAACGGGTCGCTCGAGTAATTTTAGTCGAGTCTCTCCTCGACGGAAAAGGCCGGTGACGAAAGTTGCCGGCCTTTTTTATTTGGGTTTTCCCTCGCCCCGCTAAAGCGGAGAGAGGTAAAGACATTGCTCACGCTCACTGGCGCTCGCGACTTCCTCCGGCGGGAGAGGTCAAAATTACGCCGTCGCCCGCTTCAGCGCGGCGCGGGCCAGCAACCGTGTGGAATCCAAGGTAGGCAGCGGCGCATTGTCGTCGCTCATGATCAGCGGGATCTCGGTGCAGCCCATCACCACCGCATCGCAGCCTTGGTTTCTCAGGTTCGTCATGACCTGCTGGAAACAGGCTACCGCTTGCGGCGAAGCGATGCCGCGCACGAGTTCGTCCATGATGAAGCGATTGATCTCGTCGCGCTCGGCGATGCTGGGGCGCAAATAGTCCAGGCCGCGCGCGGCAAGCTTCTGCGGATAGACTTCGCTGTCAGTCAGCCAGCGCGTGCCGGTGATGCCGATGCGCCTGAAGCCACGGCTGGCGGCCTCCTCGGCCACGGCGTCGCCAATATGCAGCCAGGGCAGCGGCAAGCGGTCGGCGATGAACGGCAGCGCCTGGTGGATGGTGTTGTCGGGGCAGATCACGAAATCGGCGCCAATGCGTTTCAACTTCTCGGCCGATGCCAGCATCAGCTCTGCCACTTTGCGCCACTCGCCCTGGTAGATAGCATGCATATAGTCGTCGAGCGGCGGCGTGTGCATCGAGACTTCGGGATGATTGTGCCCCCCCATATATTTCGGGCCTTCGATGCAAATGGTGCGATAGCACAACGCCGCGCCCTCGGCCGAACAGGCGACGATGCCGATATGCTGGGTCATGGCGTTTTCCTTCAATGCGCCGCGATCGGGCCGAACGTCTTTCCGAACGCGGCCCGGCCGCGCGGCGTGAAGGCGACGATGCGCGTGCCGTCCTCGCGCCGCGCCCATTTCAGCGCGTAGAGGCGCTCGAGCAGCGCCGCGCCCAAAGCGCCGGCCAGATGGCTGCGCCGCACGCTCCAATCGAGGCAGGATTTGCACAAGGGGCGGCGCACGCTGCCCAGCCCGTCCAGCTCGATGCCCAATTCGCGCATGAAGACTTCGCCTTTGGCCGTCAGGCCCAAGCGCTCGCCCTTCTCCGCCAGCAGCTTCTTGCCCAGCAAGCCGTCGAACAGCGCCACCCCGGCATCGCCCGCCAGATGGTCGTAACACACGCGCGCCTGGCGCAACGCCGGCTCCTTGGGGCCGGTGCGCAGGCGCTTGTGGCCGGCCCGCGCCGCCAAGCCCATCAACCCCTCCAGCACCGCCGCCACGTCGGTATCGGCCAGGGTGAAATAGCTGTGCCGGCCCTGGCGCTGCGCCTCGATCAGCCCGCCGCTTTGCAGCTTGGCCAAATGCGACGACGCGGTCTGCGGCGTGACGCCGGCATGGCGCGCCAGCTCGCCGGCGGTCAGCGAGCGGTCATCCATCAGCGCGGTCAGCATGTTGGCGCGCGCCGGATCGCCCAGCAAAGCGGCGACCAAAGCGATGTCGGGACCTGTTTTCATAGTTCGATGCTAATCGAAGCATTGCGGTCGCGGCAAGCGTTATCTTGCATGCATCTTATGACGAGGACCGAACCATGACCGTGACCTGCTGCATCCGCTACACCATCGATCCGTTCCAGCGCGAGGCGTTCGAGGCTTACGCCCGCAACTGGCTGACCATCATTCCGGCCTGCGGCGGCAATCTGCTGGGTTATTTCATGCCGCATGAGGGCACCAACAACATCGCACTGGCGTTGATCGGCTTCGACAGCCTGGCGGCCTACGAGACCTATCGCGCGCGGCTGAAAGGCGATCCGGCCGGCATGGCCAATTTCCGCTTCGCCGAGGAGCGCCGATTGATCCTGCGCGAAGAACGCACCTTCCTGCGCCCAGTGGAAGCCCAAAGGGAGATCAAGCCATGAGCATCGACCGCTACAAGATTTCCATGCCAAGCTCGCCGCTGAGCATCGCCGTCACCCGCGCTCGGCCGGCCACGCAACGCTTCGCCGCGCCGGTGCTCTACGTGCATGGCGCGACATTTCCGTCCGAGCTGGCGGTGGGCTACAAATTCGACGGCTTGTGTTGGCGCTGCGATCTGGTGCGGCACGGATACGAAGTTTGGGCCTTCGACTTCCTGGGCTTCGGCGCGTCGGACCGCTGCCCGGAAATGACCGGCGACGCCAGCGCAGCTTCGCCGTTGGGTCGTGCATCCTCGGCGGTGCGTCAACTGGCGGCCGTAATCGCCTTCATCCAGGCCAAAACCGGCGCGCCGCGCGTGTCGCTGGTAGCCCATTCCTGGGGCAGCATCGTCGCCGGGCTGTGCGCGGCGAGCTATCCTTTCGCCATCGAAAGGCTGGTATTTTTCGGACCGGTGGTGCAACGCCAACTCACGGTATCGTGGCCGGCTGCGGCAATGCCGGCCTGGATGACCATGACAAGAGAGGCACAATGGCAGCGCTTCAGCCAGGACGTGCCTTCAGGTCATACACCGGTTCTCGCGCAAAGCCATTTCGATCGCTGGGCCAGCGATTATCTGGCAACCGATTCTGCCTGCGCCGCCCACGGTGGCGTCCGTATCCCGATGGGACCGATGGCCGATATCGCGGCCGGCTGGCACGGCGCGTTAGCTTACGATCCGGCCCTGATAACAGCGCCCTTGCGTATCGTGCGCGGCGAGTGGGACAGCCTGTGCAACGATGCCGACGCAGCGTGGCTGTTGTCGCGGCTGCCCGCCGATCTGGACAAGGACGACGTGAAGCTGCCCGAAGGCACGCATTTGATGCATCTTGAACGCGGCCGGGATCGGCTTTATGCCGCGACCCGCGCCTGGCTTAGCAAAGGAGACCGACATGTCCCAGTCCAACGCCATCGCCGTGATCTTCGAGGTGAAGCCGCGTGAAGGGCTGCGCCAGGCCTATCTCGACATCGCAGCAAGGCTGCGGCCGCTGCTTGACCAGAT
>JBBSNV010000169.1:0-5492 GCA_038260375.1 Reyranellales bacterium | reverse complement strand
GCCGTCGAATTCATGCACGCCTATTCGCTGGTGCATGACGATTTGCCGGCGATGGACGACGACGATCTGCGCCGCGGCCTGCCCACCGTGCACAAGAAATTCGACGAAGCCACCGCCATTCTGGTCGGCGATGCGCTACAGGCATTGGCGTTCGAGGTGTTGGCCGATTCCGCCACCCATGGCGATCCCGCCGTGCGCATCGAATTGGTGCGCAGCTTGGCGCTGGCGGCCGGCGCCCATGGCATGGTCGGCGGGCAGATGCTCGACCTGATGGCGCCGCAGCAGGATTACGGCATCGGCGAAATCACCCGCATGCAGCGGCTCAAGACCGGCGAGATGATCGCCTTCGCGTGCACCGCCGGCGCCATCCTGGGCAAGGCGGCCGAGCCCTCGCGTCACGCGCTGCATGCCTATGCCCACGATCTGGGCCTGGCGTTCCAGATCGTGGACGATCTGCTCGATGCCACCGGCTCGGTGGCCGAGGCTGGCAAGGCGGTGGGCAAAGACAAAGCCCGCGGCAAAGCGACCTTTGTGGATATTTTGGGCGCCGAGCGGGCCCAGGCCCAGGCGGGGTTGCTGGCCGACCAGGCGGCGAAACACCTTGATTTGTTTGAGGAAAAGGCCGATTTACTGCGCCAGGCGGCACGTTTTGTGGTCAAGCGGCGGCGCTAACGGCCGCAGGGAAAAGGGCCGCGAGACACCGCGGCCGGGCGTAACGCCTTGATCTTGATCGATTCCGCGCCGAAAGTTTGTTCAGGTTTTCCAACGGCACATCGTGGCAGACAAAGACAGCAAATCCAGCCAAACGCCGCTGCTCGATCAGCTCGAGACGCCAGCCGATCTGCGCGCGTTGCCTGAAGCCAAGCTCAAGCAGGTGGCTGACGAGTTGCGCGCCGAAACCATCTCCGCCGTGTCCGTCACCGGCGGGCATCTCGGCGCCGGGCTGGGCGTGGTCGAACTGACCGTGGCGCTGCATTACGTGTTCAACACCCCCGAAGACCGGCTGGTGTGGGATGTGGGCCACCAGGCCTATCCGCACAAGATCATGACCGGCCGGCGCGACCGCATTCGTACCCTTCGTCAGGCCGGTGGCTTGTCGGGTTTCACGCGGCGCATTGAAAGCGAGTACGACCCGTTTGGCGCGGCCCATTCCTCGACCTCGATCTCGGCTGCGCTGGGCATGGCAGTGGCACGCGACCTGGAAGGCGCGTCGCGCAACGTCGTGGCGGTGATCGGCGACGGCGCCATGAGCGCCGGCATGGCCTACGAAGCCATGAACAATGCCGGCGATTTGAAATCGCGCCTGATCGTGGTGCTGAACGACAACGACATGTCGATCGCCCCGCCGGTCGGCGCCATGAGCGCGTATCTATCGCGCCTGATCTCCTCGCGGCCCTATCTGTCGTTGCGCCAGATCGGCAAGCAGATGGCCAAGATCTTCCCCAAGTCGCTGGAGCGGGCGGCCAAGCGCGCCGAGGAATTCACTCGCGGCATGGTGACGGGCGGCACGCTGTTCGAGGAGTTGGGCTTCTATTACGTCGGCCCGATCGACGGCCATAACCTCGATCATTTGTTGCCGGTGCTGAAGAACGTGCGCGACGCCAAGATCGATCGGCCAGTGCTGATCCATTGCGTCACGCGCAAGGGCAAGGGCTATCCGCCAGCCGAAGCAAGCGCCGACAAATATCACGGCGTCGCCAAATTCGACGTTATCACCGGCACCCAGATGAAGGGCGCTTCCAACGCGCCGCAATATACCGGCGTGTTCGCCAAGGCGCTGATCGCCGAGGCCGAGGCCGATGACAAGATCGTCGCCATCACCGCCGCCATGCCGGGTGGCACCGGTTTGGATAAATTCACCGAGCGATTCCCCAACCGCAGCTTCGATGTCGGCATCGCCGAACAACATGCCGTGACGTTTGCGGCCGGGCTGGCGACCGAAGGCTTCAAGCCGTTCGCGGCGATCTATTCGACCTTCCTGCAACGCGGTTACGACCAGGTGGTGCACGACGTGGCGATCCAGCGCCTGCCGGTGCGCTTCGCCATCGATCGGGCCGGGCTGGTCGGCGCGGACGGCGCCACCCATGCCGGCGCTTACGACATCGCCTACCTGGCTTGTTTGCCCGATTTCGTGTTGATGGCCGCAGCCGACGAAGCGGAACTGATGGACATGGTGGCCACCGCCGCCGCCATCGACGACCGGCCGTCCGCTTTCCGCTATCCGCGCGGTGAGGGCGTCGGTATTGAGCTACCCCCGCGTGGCACGGTGCTGCCGATCGGCAAGGGCCGTATCTTGCGCGAAGGCAGCAAAGTGGCGCTGTTGAGCTATGGCACGCGGCTGCAGGAATGCCTGAAAGCGGCCGAAGAACTGTCCCATCGCGGTCTGACCACCACCGTAGCCGATGCCCGTTTTGCCAAGCCACTGGACGAGGCGCTGATCCGCCAATTGGCCGCGCACCACGAGGTGCTGATCACTATCGAGGAAGGCTCGGTCGGCGGCTTCGCCAGCCAGGTGCTCAATTTCCTGGCCACCGCGGGATTACTGGAAAGCGGCCTGAAAATCAGGCCTATGACCTTGCCCGACCATTTCGTCGAGCAGGACAGCCCGGCGGCGCAATACGACGCGGCGGGCTTGAATGCGCGCCATATCGTCGATCAGGCGCTGCTGGCCCTCGGCCATACCACCGGCCACACCGCTATCCACAAGCCGGCGCGCGCCTGATCGGGCCGGGATTGCAGCAAGTCCTTATCCCGGCGATTATAACCCCATGACTTTGGCCCTGCCGCCCCTGGATCGCCGTCGGCGCATTGCCGGAATGATTTTCATCGGCGTGTTTATCGGCATCATGTACCAGCTGCCGTTGCAGCTGCGCTTGCTCGAGCCGCATTGGCTCGACGCGACGGCGATCGACCGCGCCATTCCGCTGACGCCATGGACCATCTGGCTGTATTGCTCCTATTACATCTTCCTGTTCTTGCCCTTTGCCGTGTGCAAAGACGACGTGCGTCCGGCCCGCGTGCTGTATTCGCTGATGGCTGCCGCCGTGATCGCCTGCATCATGTTCCTATTGTGGCCGACCCGCGCCTATAGCCAGGACGTCTCCTACGACGGTTGGACCGGCTTGTTGTGGCAGTTCGTGCAGGGCATCGACCGTCCCGGTAATTACTTCCCCTCGCTGCATGTCGCCAATGCCTGCATCGTAGCGCGCGCCTTGACCCGCGAAGGCGGCCCGTGGCGCACCATCGCGCCGCTTTGGGCTTTCGCCATCATCGTCTCAACCGTCACCACCAAGCAGCATTTCTTCATCGATATTCCGGCTGGCATCGCGCTGGCTTGGTTCAGCGTCAAGCTGGTTCGCAAGATGGTGTTGATCGACGCCAGCCGTTGGCCTTCGGTCTATCGCCAAGAGCAGGAATAACTCTCGCCATTGATCCCTGCGCTTGCTGTTAGCTGACAATTCTGCCCTTAACTTTTCCCGCCGGACGCGCCATCGTGCGCGCCCTTTAATTGGTAGTCCGATGTCCGGTCCCAATCCCGCCGCAGCGCAACATGCGCTGCCTGTCGATTCGCCTTTCGCGCCGTGGCGGCGTGAAGCCTGGGCGACGCTCAAACTCGCCTGGCCGCTGGCGCTGACGCAGTTGGCGCAGATTGCCATGACCACCACCGATATCGTGCTGCTGGGCTGGCTCAGTCCGCAGGCGCTGGCGGCCGGCGCGCTGGGCTTTGCCGTATTCATCGTGTTCCAATTGTTCACCCTGGGCGTCGTGGTTGGCGCTATCCCCAGCATGGCCCAAGCGCGGGGCCGTGGTCGCGACGTGGTGCGCGAGACGCGACGCTCGGTGCGCATGGGCTTTTGGGCTGCTTTCATCGTCGGCTTCCCCTCGGTGGCGGCAATGTGGATCATCGGCCCGCTGCTTAAGACCACGGGCCAGGACGTTGTGGTGGCCGAGCTCGCGTCGGATTACATCCAAACGCTGTCGTTATGCATGGTGCCGTTTCTGTGCTTCATCGTGCTGCGCGCCTTCGTCGCCACCTTCGACCGGCCACGCAGCGCGGTGATCGTGACGATGATCGGCATGGTGGCCAACGGCGTGTTCAATTATGCGCTGATCTTCGGCGAGTGGGGCATGCCGCCCTTGGGCGTGATCGGCGCTGGCTTGGGCACCACCGCGGCCGATCTGTTGATGCTGGCGATCATGCTGGTCTTTCTGCGCATCGATCGCCGCTTCTCGCGCTTTGCCCTATTGGGCGGATTCTGGCGGCCGGACTGGCCGCGGCTGCGTGAGATTCTTCGCGTCGGTTTGCCGATCGGCGTCTCGCTGCTGTTCGAGGTGGCACTGTTTGCCAGCGGCACCTTCATGATGGGATTGATTGCGCCCGATCAACTCGCCGCCCATCAGATCGCCCTGCAGATCGCCAGTGTGACCTTTATGGTGCCGCTGGGCATCGGTCAGGCCGTCACCATTCGCGTCGGCATCGCCGCCGGGGCCGGCAATCGCGAAGGCATTCGTTTTGCCGGATGGGTGGCGCTGGCCCTGGGTGTCGGCTTTATGTTGGTGTCGGCCTTGATCATCACGGTGTTGCCACGTCCGCTCGCCGGGCTGTTCCTGGGTGGGGCGGTTGGCGCGGAGCGCGAAGCGGTGCTGCATTATGCGGTGCTGTTCTTGGGCTTCGCCGCGGTGTTCCAGATCTTCGATGCCATTCAGGTCATCGGTCTGTCGATCCTGCGCGGCTTGAAGGACACGCGCGTGCCGATGATCTTGACCGCGTTCAGCTACTGGGGCGTCGGTTTCTCCCTGTCCGCCGGTTTGGCCTTCGGCTTGGGCTGGGGCGGACCCGGCATATGGGCGGGCTATGTCGGTTCCTTGGTGGTGGCCTCGATACTGATCGTCGCCCGCTTCTACTGGCGCGAGCGCTTCAAAGGCTTGCGCGCCACCATCGACCGGGCCACTCGAGCGTCGACATGAAGAAAAGGCTCGATCAGCTGCTGGTCGATCGCGGCCTGGCCGATAACAAGAGCCGGGCTCAGGCTCTGGTGCTGGCCGGCAGCGTGTTCTCGGGCGAACGGCGATTGGACAAGCCGGGCACGCCGCTGGCCGAGGACATCGCCTTGGAAGTGCGCGGCGCGCCGCATCCTTATGTCTCGCGCGGCGGCTTAAAGCTTGTGCAGGCGCTGGACCATTTCGCCTTCGATCCGGGCGGTCTGGTGGCGCTGGATGTCGGCGCCTCGACCGGTGGCTTCACCGACGTGCTGCTACAGCGTGGCGCGGCCAAGGTTTATGCCGTCGATGTCGGCCATGGCCAGTTGGCCTGGAAGCTGCGCAGCGATCCGCGCGTGGTGGTGATCGAGCGCTTCAATATCCGCAACGTCACCGCGCAGCAGATCCCCGAGCCGCCCGGCGCCATCGTCTGCGATGTCTCGTTCATCGGCTTGCAGACCGCGTTGCCCGCGGCGTTGGCGCTGGCCGCGCCGGGCGCGTTTCTAGCGGCG
>JBBSNV010000168.1:0-5495 GCA_038260375.1 Reyranellales bacterium | reverse complement strand
GCTGCCAACTAAGACCGGGCTGCCAACTAAGGCTGGCGACTAACTGAAGTCCCGATCGGCCTTGCCGGCGGTTTTCCAGCGCCGCACGCTTTCCAGGAAATCGGCTTTCTCGTGGCGCTGCCATTGCAGCAGATCCCATTCTTTGTCGGTGGCGGTAAAAGCTCCTTCCACCGGCTCGAACATAAACACCTCGCGACGCTGGAACCTGCCGTCTACCATGCACGTCGTCACGCGATAACGCTGGCCTTCATAGGCTTCCAGCGCCTCGCGTTCCTCGGGCGAGATGCCGGCCACCATTACCCCTTCGACCATGCCATCCTCGTCGGGCAGGATCATCGGGTAACTGGCACCCTGGACGGCAACACGGTCGAACCCAGCCAGGCGCGCGGGCTTGAGCGTGTCGGCCTGCACCGCGCGGCCGATCACCACCGACAGCTCGTCGGTGTCCATCAAAGTGCCGAAAAAGAAAAAGCGCATGGTTGATTAACGCCGGTTAAAGGAAATAATTCAATGGCCGTGCGCGCTCGATTGGTCGGGCAGCGCCACCCCGCTGGCGGCCAGCGCCGCCCGCAGCTCGCCCTTGAGCCGCCCCAATCCCGCCTCGTCGCCCGCCTCGGCCCGCGCCACCAGCACGGCCTGGGTATTGGAGGCGCGCAGCAGCCACCATCCATCCTTGGTGTTGACCCGCACGCCATCGACGGTCGAGACATCGGCGCCGGATTTTTGCAGCCGCGCCTTCACTTCGTCGACGATCTTGAACTTGCGCGCCTCATCGACGTCGAAGCGCAGCTCCGGCGTGTTGATGGCATTGGGCAGCCCGTCGCGCAGCTCGGCCAAGGTCTGGCTCGAGCGGCTGACGATGCCCAGTAGGCGAATGCCGGCATAAAGCGCGTCGTCGAAGCCATAGAATTTGTCGGCGAAGAACACATGGCCGCTCATCTCGCCGGCCAAGGGCGAATGGGTCTCGGCCATTTTGGTCTTGATCAGCGAGTGGCCAGTCTTCCACATCACCGGCACGCCGCCCGCCTTTTTTACTTCGTCGAACAGCACTTGGCTGGCCTTTACGTCGGCAATGATGGTGGCGCCCGGCCGGCTCTTCAGCACGTCGCGCGCCAGAAACACCAGGAACTGGTCGCCCCACAGGATGCGGCCCTTGTTGTCGATCACGCCGATGCGGTCGCCGTCGCCGTCGAAGGCGATGCCGAGATCGGCTTTCTCCGCCAGCACCGCTTCCTGAAGCTGTGCCAGATTCTCCGCCACGGTGGGATCGGGATGATGCGCTGGGAAAGTGCCATCGACTTTTTCGTTCAGTACGAAATGCTTGCCCGGCAGCTTGGCCAGCACTTGGGCGATGTTGACGCCAACCACGCCGTTGCCGATGTCCCAAACCACGGACAGGTTCTTGGTGCCGTCGTAATCGCGCAGCACGCGCTCGACATAAGCATCGAGCACCGGCCGTTCGACCAGGCCGCCCTGCCCGCTTTCCACATCGCCACCAGCCGCAATCACGCCGAGGTTTTTGATGTCCTCGCCGAAGAACGCCTTCTTGCCCAGCATCATCTTGAAGCCGTTATAGTCCCCTGGATTGTGCGAGCCGGTGATCATCACCCCGCCATCGGTGTCGAAGTGATAGACCGAGAAATACAGCATCGGCGTGGAGACGATACCGATATCGATTACGTCGAGCCCGCAGGCGCGCAGGCCATCGATCAGCGCGGGCCCCAGCATCGGCGAGGACAACCGCCCGTCGCGGCCCACCGTCACCTTCTTGCCGCCGTTGCGCTTGACCCGCGTGCCGAAGGCGCGGCCTACCGCACGGGCATCGGCCACGGTGAGGGTCTTGTCGTAAATGCCGCGAATATCGTATTCGCGCAGGATGGTGGGGTCGAAGCTGTGGGCGAATTTCTGACTCATCGATTCCAATCCGAACAAAAGACTTCAGGTGGCCGACGGCCGGCCGATGCTGAGATAACGAAAGCCGGCCGCTGCCATCTCAGCCGGATTGTAAATATTGCGCAGATCGACCACCACATTGCCGCGCATCAAACCTTTGATGCGCTTGGGGTCCAGGGCACGGAACTCGTTCCATTCCGTGACGATGGCCAAAGCGTCGGCATCCTTGATGGCGTCCTGGGCATTGTTGCACCACACCGGTCCATCCATCAGCTTGCGCGCTTCCTTCATGCCTTCTGGGTCGAAAGCCTGCACCTTGGCGCCGGCCGCGATCAGGGCCGGCACGATATCGAGCGCGGGGCTATCGCGCATGTCGTCGGTGTTGGGCTTGAAGGTCAGGCCGAGCACCGCAATCGTCTTGCCCTGCACCGAGCCGCCACATGCCGCTACGATGCGCTCGGCCATCGCCTTCTTGCGCGCGTTATTCACCGCCAGCACCTGCTCGACGATGGTCTGCGGCGCACCGGCTTCGCGCGCGGTGTAAACCAGCGCCGAGCAATCCTTGGGGAAGCACGAGCCGCCGAAGCCCGGCCCGGGATGCAAGAATTTACGGCCGATACGGCCATCCAGGCCAATGCCGCGCGCCACGTCGTGCACGTCGGCACCGACCTTTTCGCATAGATCGGCGATCTCGTTGATGAAGGTGATTTTGGTCGCCAGGAAGGTGTTGCCAGCGTATTTGATCAGTTCCGAGGTTTCCAGGCCGACGAACAGCAGCGGCGTTTCGATGATGAACAGTGGCCGATAGATCTGGCGAATGACCTCGCGCGCCCGATCGCTTTCGACGCCGATCACCACGCGGTCGGGCCGCATGAAGTCTTCGATCGCCGAGCCTTCGCGCAGGAATTCCGGGTTGGACACGATATCGAACTGCGCGTTGGGATTGGCCTGGCGCACGATTTCCGCCACTTTGCGCCCGGTACCGACCGGCACGGTGGATTTGGTGACGATCACGGCATAGCCGGTCAGCGCCTTGGCGATCTCTTCGGCGGCGGCAAACACGTAAGACAAATCGGCATGCCCATCGCCGCGCCGCGTCGGCGTGCCCACGGCTATGAATATGGCATCGGCGCCGGCCACCGACGCTTTGAGATCGGTCGAGAACGACAAGCGGCCGGCTTTGCGATTGTCGGCCACCAACCTGTCGAGGCCCGGCTCGAAGATCGGCATTTCGCCGCGCTCGAGGGCCGTGATCTTGCCCGCGTCCTTATCGACGCACACTACTTCGACGCCGAACTGCGAGAAACAGGCGCCGGAAACCAGGCCGACATAGCCGGTGCCGATCATGGCGATGCGCATGAGAAATCTCCGGCTAACGTCGCGGGATCAATCGTTCAACAGGCAGCGCACGATTTCGCGCAACTCGCCGGCGATATCTGGGTTCTTCAGACCGAGCGCCAGATTGGCTTCCAGGAAGCCCAGGCGGTTGCCGCAATCGTGCCGCTCGCCGGTAAAGCGCAGCGCATGGAACGGCGTGTTGCCGACCATCTTGGCCATGGCGTCGGTCAATTGGATTTCGTTGCCGGCGCCACGCTCCTGCTTGTCGAGATGCTTGAACACCTCGGGCAGCAGCACGTAGCGGCCAATGATCGCCAAGGTCGAGGGCGCAGCTTCGGGCTTGGGCTTTTCCACCATGCCGGTGACTTCGGCCAAGCTGCCGTCGTCCTTGCCGGTGGCGACGATGCCATAGCGATTGGTCTGTTCGCGCGGCACTTCGAGCACGGAGATCACGTTACCACCGGTGCGCCTATAGACATCGACCAGCTGCGCGGTGCAGGACGGCGTGGCCAAGGTCATCTCGTCGGGCAGCAGCACGGCGAACGGCTCGTCGCCGATCCAATGCCGCGCGCACCACACCGCGTGGCCCAGGCCGCGCGGCTGCTGTTGGCGGGTGAAGATGGCATTGCCGGCCGGAATGATGCTGTCGAGCGTCTGCTTCAGCTCGGCGGTCTTCTTGCGCGCGTTGAGCGTGTCTTCCAGCTCGAAAGCATGGTCGAAATGATCCTCGATCGCGCCCTTGTTGCGGCCAGTAACGAACACGAATTGCTCGATGCCGGCAGCCAGGCATTCTTCCACCGCGTATTGAATCAGCGGCTTGTCGACGATGGTCAGCATTTCCTTGGGCACCGCCTTGGTGGCGGGCAAGGTGCGGGTGCCGAGGCCGGCGACCGGGAAGACGGCCTTGCGAACGGGTTTGTTCATTTTGGAAGCGCTGTCTCTGGTTGTAAAACGCCCAAAAAACGCAATGGGCAAGCGGAGTTAATGCCACAGCCCAACCCTGGTCGCAAGCCACGGGGCAACGCCCCCAATATGCCCAAGCTTGCAGCCGAGCCCTGCAATTTTATCGCCGCAGATTTGGGTGTCGTCTGCTAAGAAGCAGCCAGAAAAGCGATGCACCGACGCTTGAATCGGCTGCGGGGAAGGAAATGATCGCTCTCTCATCTACGGCGCCGTTGCGCACCGGACTATCGACCCTGATTTTCCGGGTCTATCTGCCGTTCGCGCTGGCCTATTTTCTCTCCTACCTTTACCGCACAGTAAACGCGGCGCTGTCGCCCAATCTGACGCGCGAGCTCGATCTCGACGCCGCCGATCTCGGCCTGCTGACCGGCACCTATTTCATCGCCTTTGCGCTATCGCAGGTACCGCTGGGCATGATGCTGGACCGTTTCGGGCCGCGCCGCGTCCATGCCGCGCTGATCATGGTCGGCGCCAGCGGCGCGTTGCTGTTTGGTCTGGGCCATACGATCGGCAGCCTGGCGCTGGGCCGCGCGCTGATCGGCATGGGCATGGCCGGTGGCTTGATGGCGGCGATGAAAGCTATCTCCCTGTGGTTCCCACAAGAGCGCTGGGCCTTGATCAACGGCTTTCACATGGGCTTCGGCGGGCTCGGCGCGATCTTCGCCACCAAGCCGGTCGAGATCGCCATGAACTACACCGATTGGCGCGGCGTGTTCATCGGCTTGGCCGCAGTCACCGCCGGCGTTTCGGCGTTGCTGTTGGTGGCGGTGCCGGAGAAGCCGGGCACTCAAACCAAATCGACCTTGCGCCAAGCCTTCGGCGGCGTCGCCACGGTGTTCAAGAGCGCCGTGTTCTGGAAACTGGCGCCGGGCGCGGTGTTCGCGCTGGGTGGCTTCTTGGCTGTGCAAGGCCTGTGGAGCGGGCCGTGGCTGCGCCATGTCGGCGGCTTCGACAACGACACCACTACCTTTTACCTGCTGGCCATCGCCGCAGCGATGGCGGCGGGCTATCTGACCAGCGGCATGGTGTTGGGGGCGCTGGCCAGGCTCGGCATCAGCCCGCTGCGCACGCTCTATCTGATGCACATCCTCTTCATCCTGTGCCAAATCCCGTTGGTGATCGGCTGGATCCCCAGCGTGCTGGGGGTGTGGGTGCTGTACGGCTATTTCGGCGTCGGCTGCGTACTGACTTTCCCGATATTGGCGCAAGCGTTTCCACTCAGCCTGGGCGGGCGGGCCATCACCTGTTTGAACATGCTGATGTTCGGCATGGCCTTCGCCATGCAATACGGCATCGGCATC
>JBBSNV010000167.1:0-5533 GCA_038260375.1 Reyranellales bacterium | reverse complement strand
GGCTGGATCGCGGGCGAGCCGCGCGCCGATCACACCGGCACGCCGCTGGGTGGCCCGGCCGACGGCACTTTGTGCCAGTACATGTTGCTGTCGGAACAAGGCGTCAGCCGCATCCCCGATCATCTGAGCTGGGAGGAGGCGGCATCACTGCCATGCGCGGCGCTGACCGCGTGGAGCGCGGTGGTCAGCCAGGGCAGCACCGTGCCGGGCGACACCATCCTGACCCAAGGCAGCGGCGGGGTGTCGCTGTTCGCGCTGCAATTCGCCAAAGCCAAGGGTTGCCGTGTCATTGCGACGTCTTCGAGCGAAGACAAGCTCGACCGGCTGCGCCGCATGGGCGCCGATGCCGTCATCAACTACAAGGCCGATGCCAATTGGGGCCGCACGGCGCGCGGCCTGGCCGGACCGCTGGGCGTCGATCATGTGATCGAGGTGGGCGGCGCCGGCACTATGGCGCAATCGATCAGGGCGGTGCGCTTCGGCGGCCAGATCAGTTTAATCGGGGTGGTGGCGGGCGCGTTGGGCGAATTGAACTACGCGCTGATCGTGATGAACAACATCCGCCTGCAGGGCGTGACGGTCGATAGCCGCGACAATTTCGAACACATGCTGGCGGCGATCGACGTGGGCAAGCTCAAGCCGCCGGTCGACAAGGTGTTCGGCTTCGACCAGGTCGAGGAGGCGATGGCCTATATGCAGGCCGGCAAGCATTTCGGCAAAGTGTGTATCGAGATTCCATGAGGAATTTATCTGCCGCGCTTTTTGCTTCGCTACTGGTTCTCCTGCCACTTCGCGGGCAAGCGCAGCCGAGCTTCGACTGTTCGAAAGCATCAACCTTGATCGAGCGCACGATTTGCGCCGATCCGCAGTTGAGCCAGCTCGATGGTGAGATGGCCCGTCACTATCTCAAGCGGCGCGCGGAGCTTGCCAACGATGAGCGGCGATGGCTAATCGACGAACAAAAAGATTGGCTGGTGCAGCGAGACGAATCGTGCGGCATTTATGCCAACCCGCCCTATAAGCCAAGCGACGAGGATAAGATCGTTTTGAGAATCCGCGGCTGCTTATTTCTCGAATATCGACGTCGCATTTATCAGCTTGATCCGCCCGCGCCGCCGCCAAAGGAACACGCAAGCATTGGCGCCGATAGCATTGTTGGATCTTGGCTGTACATCGTCGCCGGCGGCGAAATGACTGTGGAACAATTGCCAGGCATTCGGTTCAAATTGTCCATCGACACCGTCAACGGCCCGACATTCCATATCTGCAGCGTTGAATCTGATCGAGCGGCTCTTAAGTTGGACGTTCTAAGCGTCGATATTGAGGACAACGACTATTCGGTTACGCCGCCGCGCCTTGGCCTATGTAAAATTGCCGTGCGCTTTATTGGCGATCGCGCAATTGTCGATGCCGATGGGGCGGTGTGCCGCACGTTCTGCGGCGCCCGCGGCGTCTTTCAGGGCGAGTATCGGCGAGTGCAGAAGTGACCTTCTGGATCGCGGCCGTCTTCGTCGTCACTTATATCGGCATGGCCGCGGGCCGGGTGCCGTGGCTGCGGCTCGACCGCACCGGCATCGCCTTGCTGGCCGTTGTGCTGTTGCTGGGGCGCGGCGCCATCCAAGTCGGCGATATCGGCCGCGCCATCGATACCGCCACCCTCTTGCTGCTGTTTGCGCTGATGATCATCTCCGCCCAATTCAGCGCCGCCGGCTTCTACGACTGGTGCGCCGCGCGCATCACCACCGCCAGCCGCAGCCCGACTGTGTTGCTGATTATGACGGTGTTGGTGGCGGGCGGGTTGTCGGCGGTGCTGGCCAACGACATTGTGGTGTTCGCCATGACGCCGTTGCTGTGCCGCGGGCTTATGGCGCGTGGCCTCGACCCCCGCCCGTTTCTGATCGCGCTAGCCTGCGCCGCCAACGCGGGATCGGCTGCCACGGTGATAGGCAATCCGCAGAACATCCTGATTGGCCAGACCGGCGGGCTCGATTTCTGGCGCTTTCTGCTGGTGTGCGCGCCGCCCGCCTTGATCGCGATGGCCGTGACCGTTGGCGTGGTGTGGCTGCAATGGCGTCGCGAGTTGGCGGTCGAGACCCGGCCGCTGGTGGCGCCGCCGGTGCGGCTCGATACCTTCCAGACCGACAAGGGCTTGCTGGCGGTGGTGGTGCTGATCTTGCTGTTCACCACCGATTGGCCACGCGAGACCGGTGCTTTGGTGATCGCGGGCTTCCTGCTGCTGTCGCGCAAATTGTCGAGCCGCGACATGGTGGGCGGCGTCGATTGGCATTTGCTGCTGCTGTTCGCCTGCCTGTTCACGGTGACGGCGGCCTTTGCCTCGACCGGTTACACCGAAGCCGCGTTCCATTGGGCCGAAGCGCATGGCTTGCTGCCCAACCATCTGTCGGTGCTGGGGCCGTTGTCGCTGATCATGAGCAACACCGTGGGCAACGTGCCGGCGGTGATCCTGTTGCTGACGGTGTGGCCCTCGCCGACGCCCGAGGCGTTGTACGGGCTGGCGCTGCTGTCGACTTTGGCCGGCAACTTCCTGATCGTGGGCTCGCTGGCTAATATCATCGTCGCCGAGCGGTCCCAGGCGGCTGGCGTCAGGTTGCGGTTTTGGGATCATGCCCGCTCGGGCGTGCCGATCACCTTGATTACCATGGCGATCGCGATGGGCTGGCTGTGGTTGGGCGGCTGGTTGCCCTGGTAAGGGGTGGGAGGCATAGTCGCAAGCTGTAGCTAGAGCAAATCGCCTTTGGACGGCTGCCGTCAAAAGGCGTGAATTTGCTCTACATTTTAGGAATAGAGCGGACTCACAGGATTAGACGGAAGCGCTGCGGCGCTTCCGTCTAATTCTGATCCGCTCTAGGAAACGACGATGACAAAGGCTTTCGCTTCGCAGGCCGATATGGCCGACAAGAAAATCACCTTCAGCAAGCTGGCGGATAACGCCTATGCCTACACGGCCGAAGGCGATCCCAACACCGGCATCGTCATCGGCGACGATGCGGTGATGGTGATCGACACCCAGGCGACGCCGATCATGGCGCAGGACGTGATTCGCCGGATCCGCGAAGTCACCGACAAGCCGATCAAATACGTCGTGCTGACCCATTACCACGCCGTGCGCGTGCTGGGCGCCTCGGCCTATGGCGCGGAATACGTCATCTGCAGCGAAGCCACGCGCGAGATGATCGTCGAGCGTGGCCAGCAGGATTACGATTCCGAAGTGCAGCGTTTCCCGCGCCTGTTCCGCTCGGTCGAGACGGTGCCCGGCCTGACCTGGCCCAATTTGACCTTCTCCGACCGCATGACCTTGTGGCTGGGCCAGACCGAAGTGCAGATCATCCATGCCGGCCGTGGCCACACCAAGGGCGACACTATTGTTTGGCTGCCCCAGGAGCGCGTGTTGTTCAGCGGCGATCTGGTGGAATACGGCGCCACGCCCTATGCCGGCGATGCGCATTTGCAGGAATGGCCTGCGACCTTGCAGAAGCTGCGCGATCTGAAACCGGTGGCGCTGGTGCCGGGCCGCGGCGATGCGCTGATGAGCCCCGCAGCGGTCGAAGAAGGCATTGCCGGCACCCAGGCGTTCGTCACGTCGCTGTACGAGGAAGTGGCCAAGCGCGCCACGGCCGGCCAATCGCTCAAACAGGCCTATGATGGGGCGATGCAGGCGATGAGCCCGCGCTACGGCAATTGGGTGATCTTCGAGCATTGCATGCCGTTCGACGTGTCGCGCGCTTACGACGAGGCCAAGGGCATCGATCATCCGCGCATCTGGACCGCCGAGCGCGACATCGAAATGTGGAAAGCGCTGGAAGCCAAGTAGTCAACGCCGCCGGAGCTTGTGTGGGCACCTACACCAATCCGATCTATCCCTATCTGAAGCCGGCCGAGCTGTCGGGCGGCAAGGCAGCGCCCAATGGCGTCAAGAGGCCGGTGGTGATCGTCGGCGCCGGGCCGGTCGGGCTGACCGCGGCGATCGATCTGGCGCAGCAGGATATCGCGGTGCTGGTGCTGGACGAGGACGACACCGTCAGCACCGGCAGCCGCGCCATCTGCTGGTCCAAGCGCAGCTTGGAGATTTGGGATCGGCTGGGCGTGGCGACGCCGGTGCTCAACAAGGGCGTGACCTGGGATACCGGCAAGCTCTATGTCGGCGACCGACTGGCTTACAGCTTCGCGCTGACGCCCGAGGCGCATCAGCAATTCCCCGCCTTCATCAACCTGCAGCAATATTACGTCGAGGAATATCTGGTTAAACGCTGCGCCGAACTGCCGGACATCGAGCTGCGTTGGAAGAACAAGCTGGTGGGCGTGCAAGCCGGAAGCGATGAAGTGGTCCTCGAAATCGAGACTCCGGATGGGCGTTACAAGATCGCGGCGCAATACGTGATAGCGGCCGATGGCGTGCGCAGCACAATGCGCAGCGAGATGGGCTTGAGCTTTCCAGGCCAAGTGTTCAACGACCGCTTCCTGATCGCCGATGTGCATATGAAGGCGAGCTTCCCGTCGGAGCGCTGGTTCTGGTTCGATCCGCCGTTCCACCGCAACCAGTCGGCGCTGTTGCACCGTCAGGCCGACGATGTCTGGCGCATCGATTTCCAACTGGGTGTCGATGCCGATCCCGAACGCGAAGGCCATGTCGACGTCGTCACGCCGCGCCTGAAAGCCATGCTGGGTGCGGAGGTCGAATTCTCTTACGAATGGCTCAGCGTTTATTCCTTCACCTGCCGCTGCATGGAAAACTTCACCCATGGCCGGGTGTTGTTCGCGGGCGACGCCGCGCACGTGGTATCGCCGTTCGGCGCGCGCGGCGGCAATTCCGGCATCGCCGATGTCGACAATCTGGCGTGGAAGCTGGGGTTGGTGCTGCGCGGCCAGGCATCGCCGGATCTGTTGGAAAGTTATTCGCGCGAGCGGATGCAGGCGGCGCAGGAGAATTTGCGCCACTCCACCCGCAGCACCGATTTCATCACGCCCAAGAACGAGGCCAGCCGCACCCTGCGCGATGCGGTGCTAACGCTGGCGCCGGAATTCCCCTTCGCCCGCACCCTGGTCAATTCGGGCCGGCTTTCGACGCCCACAACGTATCGCGGCTCGCCCTTGGTTACGCCGGATGAGGAGCCTGACGATTGGAGCGGCAGCACCGGCCCCGGCGCGCCGGCGATCGATGGTCCGGTGGCTTCGGGCGGCGATCTGGGTTGGCTACTGGAGCGGCTGGGCGGGCGGTTCACTCTGATAGTGTTCGCCGAGCGCGCCGACGATATCGATTTGAAGATGGTCGCTTCCTGCGAGGCGATGGCCGGTCCGGTCCCGCTAGCGCCGCTGTTGATCACGCGGCGTGGCGCCAGTTCCGAAATCGCCTGGCCGGTGGTCGAAGACATCGAGAACGTGTTGTGGCAGCGCTACGATGCGCGCGCCGGCACGGTCTATCTGCTGCGGCCCGACCAGCACGTGGCAGCACGGTGGCGCGGCTTCGACCGCGGCAAGGTGTCGTTGGCCCTGCGCCGTAGCGTTTCGGCGGAAT
>JBBSNV010000166.1:0-5608 GCA_038260375.1 Reyranellales bacterium | reverse complement strand
CATCGATTCCTCGAACTCGCCGCAGCCGCCACCGCCGGCACCGACACCGGGGAGAATTCGGCCTGCTTGAGACAGGCGCGGATACGCCGTCCGTGCGCGATGGTCTTGCCCGTGTCTTCGTCGACCCGGGCGCCGAATCGGGCGAAAGCCTCCAACTCTTCGAATTGTGCATAGGCCAGCTTGAGATCGCCCGCCACGGCCCGGTAGGCCGCGCGCTGCGCCTTGCCGCCGACGCGCGACACCGACTTGCCGACATCGATGGCGGGCAGCACGCCCAGTTCGAACAGCGAGGGTGACAGATAGATCTGCCCATCGGTGATCGAAATCAGGTTGGTCGGAATATAGGCGGATATATCCTGCGCCTCGGTTTCGATGATCGGCAGCGCGGTGAGCGAGCCGCCGCCCAGTTCCTGGCGCAAATGCGTGGCCCGTTCCAGCAGCCGAGCGTGAATGTAGAAGATGTCGCCGGGAAACGCCTCGCGCCCCGGCGGACGACGCAGCAGCAGGGAAAGCTCGCGATAGGCGCGCGCATGATGCGTCAGATCGTCGTAGACGATCAGCACGTCGCGACCCTGGCGCATGAAGTGCTCGGCGATGCTGGTCGCGGCGTAAGGCGCAATGAAAGACAGGCCCGGCGGATCGTTGCCCTCGGCGACGACCAGCACGGTGTAGTCCATCGCGCCTTTTTTCCGCAAGGTCGCCACCGTCTTGGCGATAGACGAGGCGCGCTGGCCGATGGCGCAATAGACGCACAACACGTTCTGGTCGCGCTGGTTGAGAATGGTGTCGACGGCGATGGCGGTCTTGCCGGTCTCGCGGTCGCCTAATATCAACTCGCGTTGGCCGCGCCCGACTGGAATGAGCGCGTCGATGACCTTGATCCCGGTCTGCAGCGGCACCGTGACCGGTGCGCGATCCATGATGGCTGGCGCTGGGCTTTCGATGGGCAGGCGGGCACTGCCGACCACCGCGCCCTTGCCGTCGAGCGGCCGCCCCAGCGGATCGATGACACGGCCCAGCAACCTATCGCCCACCGCCACGTCCATCACCCGGCCGGTGCGCTGGACCTCGTCGCCGGCGTTGAGATGCCAGTATTCGCCCAGCAGCACGACGCCGATCTCATCCTGGTCGACGTTGAACGCGATGCCCAGCACGCCACCGGGAAATTGCACCAACTCCTCGTAGCCGACCGATGCCAACCCCGACACTTTGGCAATGCCCGTCGCGATGCTGGCGATGGTGCCCACTTCGCGCGGCGTCAGTTGCGGCGCGAAGGCCTCGCGCGCCTGGCCTATTGCGGCAAAGGTGCTGTCGAACAGGCCTTGCAGGTCTTCCGGCTCCGCCGTCATGGCTGCTTGGCTCTGGATTCGGGCTCTGCAGATTTGAGCTCGGCGGACTTGGGCTTCGCGGGCTTCGGCTCCGCGAGCTTCGGCTCCGCGGACTTGGGCGTGGCTTTGGCTTGGTCCTTTTCCTTGAGCAGATCGGCGACGCCATGCTCCAGCGCCGCAAGGTAATCCGAAATACTCCAGGCCAGCTTTTGCCCGTTGGCGGTGAGTTCGATGCCGCCGATCAGCTCGGGCGCGGTCTCGAAGCGCAATCGCACATCCTTGGCAAACGTCTCGTTAAGCGCCTTTTGTATCGCCGCGCGTTGCGTCGCCGGCAGATCGAACGCGCTGCGCAGCAGTGCAGGCTCGGACGCCGTCTTCAATGCTTTGCCCAACTCCTCTTTGGCCTTGCCGTCCAGGGCGTGCAGGCGACGCAAAAACACCTCGACCGCGCTGTCTTCCAGGCCAGTAGCGGCAAGATCGGTCAGCGCCTTGCGCGCAATGGCAAACACTTCCTGCTGGGTGCGGCGGCGGATCGCTTCGTTGAGCTGGCGGGCGTCGCTTTGCAACGTCTCCTGCCGTTTGGCCCTCAAAGCGTCGGCTGCCTTGCGCACGTCGGCGAGTTGCCGCTGCCGTTCGGTTTTGACCTCCTCGGTCGCCTTGCTCAGCAGCGCCGCGCGCTGGCTGTCGAATTCTTCGTTCTTGTGCTGGAACTCCTCGCGCTCTTTTTGCGCTTCGACCTTTGTGGCGTCGGCATGGGCCAGTTCCGACGCGATGCGCTTTTCCCGCGCGTCGATGGCGTCAAGGATCGGCTTGTAGAGAAAGCGCTTAAGCAACCACACCAGGACGATGAAGTTGAGCGCTTGCGCCCCGACGGTGAACCAATCGATCAGCATCGAATCACTTTCCTGCGGTCTGGGCGATGACGTGATTCCAGAACGGATTGGCGAAAATCAGGATCATCGAGACCACAAAACAGTAGATTGCCGTCGACTCGATCATAGCCAAACCCACGAACAAGGTGCGCGTGATGGTGGTCGCGGCATCGGGCTGCTGCGCCAGCGAGCTCAGTGCCGAAGCCACCGAACGCCCCTCGCCAAGCGCCGATCCGATACTGCCAAGCGCGATCGTGATGCCGGCGGTGGCGATCGAAGCGATGGCTATCAGTGTCATGCTATCCATGGAATTTCCCTTTGCGGTCGTTGTTTCACGGATCGACGGTGGGCGGCGGTGCCGGCTTGGCCTTGCGACTGCGCGTAGCGGCTGCGATGTAGACTGCGGCCAGGATGCTGAAAATATAGGCCTGCACCATGCCGGTCAGCAGACCGAGCGCGCTCAGGGCGATCGGGAAGATAAAGGGCGTGATGGTCAACAGGATGGCAAGAATCATGGCCCCACTCATCATGTTGCCGAACAGACGCACCGCCAGGGCCAAGGTGCGCGACAGCTCACTGATGATGTTGAACGGCAGCATGATGATGGTCGGTTCGACGTAGGATTTCAGGTAACTGCCCAATCCCTGCTCGGCAATGCCGAAATAAGGCACCGCCACCAGCACGCACAGCGCCAGCGCCGCGGTGGTCGACAGCGAGCCGGTCGGCGTTTCGAAGCCGGGAATGATGGTACACAGGGCGGCCAACGCGACGAACAGAAACAACGTGCCCAGGAAGCCGACATATTTTCTTGAGTCGTGCAGGCCGACATCGTGGATTTGCTTTTCGATACCGGTGACGACGATTTCCAGCAGGTTCTGCCAACGCGACCGCTGCAGATCCATGGACAGCTTGCGGGTCACGAGCTTGGAGCCCAGCACCAGCACCAGCATCAGCGCCCAGGTGAAGGCGATCGTGCCATTGAGTTTGAGAAACCCGTAATGCCAGAAGATCATGTCGTCGGGGCTAAGACGCATGACGGGTCCCCGGGGTGCGGGCGTCGTCGCTATGGACCGGCGGGCGGGTCAAGCGCTTGACGATCAGGCGCGCCAGCCCGAAGCCCACCAGACATGCCAGCCAGCGACGCCAATCCTCGCCCCCGACGAAATAGAATCCCGCCAACGCCATTGCCATGCGCACCATCAGGCTGGCGAAGAACCAAAGCGCCGGCTGTTGCGACGCAAGGCCTCGGACCACGGTCAACCACAGGCCGCCGAAGAAAATCGCACCCAGCCCCGCGCCGGCGGCGAGTGCCGGCGCCAGACGCAAGAATTCACTCATCGCCGTTCTCCTGGTCTTGCTTGATCTGCCTTCCTTCCTTGGCCACCCAATGCCAGGCATTCAGACAACCGATCGCCAGCCCAGCCATCAGCAGCGCCAACGTCCATACATGCCGGCCTGGATAGCGTTGATCCAGCCAGATACCGAGGCCCGCGCCGAGCAGCGTGGGGATAGCCACCGACCAGCCGATCAAGCCCATCATGCCCAGGCCAAACCACACGCCCGCGGGGTTGCGACGCGCCCTGAGCTTGCGCGCCGCCTTCAGCCCGACCTGCTGACCTAGTGTCGGCGGCGGCCTTGCGACCTTGTCTTGGGCGCGGTCCGATCCGTCACTCATTGTGCAGGCTCGCCATGCGACGGACCAAATCGCTTTCCATTTTCGCCACGGCCGAGCGTACGCTTTGCTCGCGCTCGTCGAGGGTCAGGAATTCGCGCTCCACCGCCGCACGCAATTGCCCGAGATCGGTTCCACCCAGCGCCCGGCGCACCGAAACCAGAACGTCCGGCCCGGTCTTGACCAGCACCCCCTCGTCCACAGCCAGGAAAACTTCGCCGTCAGCTGGGGTTTCGTAGGTCAGGACACCCGGCGCCAGCGCCGCCACGCAATCGAGCCGATGCGGCAGCAGGCCAAACGAGCCCTCGCGCGTCTCGGCGACGATGCGCGACACGTCGGCTTTCTCGGCGAAGATCTGGAAGGGCAGGAGAATTTTAAGATTCATGGGCCTCCCCGCCATGGTGGATCGTCGGCGGAGGCTTTGTGCCGGCGATCTGCTGCGGTCCCGACGCCGACTTGACGGTCGGTTTGACGGTCGGCTTGACGGCCCCCTTGACCGCCGCTTGGACCGGCGCTGCGGGCGTGCCGGGCTTGGTTTTGCCCTTGGCCTCGCCGATCGGCCCGATCATGTAGAAGGCGCTTTCCGGATAGTCCTTGAATTCGTCGCGCAGGATGCGCTCGCAGCCATCCAGCGTATCCGCGAGGCTGACCATCTTGCCTTTGAGGTCGGTGAATTGTTCGGTGGTGAAGAACGGTTGCGTCAGGAACCGCTCCAGGCGCCGGGCGCGGCCAACCACGGCGCGATCTTCCGGCGAAAGCTGCTCCAGGCCCAGCATGGCGATGATGTCCTTGAGATCGGCGTATTGCGCCAGGGTGCGGCGGATCTCCTGCGCCAGGGCGTAATGCCGCTCGCCGACGATGCCGGGCGTGGCCATCTTGGAACTGGATTGCAGCGGGTCGATGGCCGGGAACAATCCCTCGCTGGCGCGCTTGCGCGACAGCACGATCGAGGCGGAGAGATGGGAGAAAGCGTGCACTGCCGCTGGATCGGTGAAATCGTCGGCTGGCACGTAGACCGCCTGGATCGAGGTGATGGCGCCGCTATCGGTGTTGGCGATGCGCTCCTCCAGCCCCGACAGCTCGGTGCCCATAGTCGGCTGATAGCCCAATCGCGACGGCATCTGCCCCATCAGGCCCGACACCTCCATGCCCGCTTGAATGAAGCGAAAAATATTGTCGACCAGCAACAGCACGTCGCGATGCTCGTCGTCGCGGAAATACTCAGCCATGGTCAGCGCCGCGTGCCCGACGCGGAAGCGCGCGCCCGGCGGCTCGTTCATCTGCCCGAACACCATCACCATGTTGGGCAGCACCTTGGCTTCCTTCATCGCGTCGTAGAGTTCCTCCCCTTCACGGCAGCGCTCGCCAATGCCGCAGAAAATGCTGACGCCGGCGTGCTGGCCGATCATGTTGTGGATCAGCTCGGTCAACAGCACCGTCTTGCCCACTCCGGCGCCGCCGAACAGCCCGGCCTTGCCGCCGCGCTCCAGCGGCACCAGCACATCGATGACCTTGATGCCGGTCTCAAACACTTCCGATTTGGTGGAACGGCGCGCCAGCGGAGGCGGCGCGCGATGCACCGAACGCCATTGCACGTCGGTCAGCGGCGCTGCGTGATCGATGGTGTTGCCGAACACGTCGAACATACGCGACAGGACCGCGTTGCCGACCGGCGCCTTCAAGGGGCCGCCCGTGTCCTCCACCACCATGCCGCGGGCGAGACCCTGAGTGGGTGT
>JBBSNV010000165.1:0-5611 GCA_038260375.1 Reyranellales bacterium | reverse complement strand
CTGGGCGCTGGCGCTCATGGGATCCGGTATTGATGCGCGCCGAGGCTCAAACCCAGCAGCTGTTGTTGCAACGAAGCATCGGCCGCCAGCGCCGCCATGGCGCCGCCATGGACGATACGCCCGTCATCCATCACCGCCAAGCTATCGCCCAGCTGGCGCGCAAAATTGAAGTTCTGTTCGACCAGCAGGATCGTGGTCTCGGTCTGTTTCAATTCGGCAAAGGCCGAAATCATGTTGGCAATGATCGCCGGCGCCAAGCCCTTGCTGGGCTCGTCGATCAGCAGCAACTTGCGCGGCTCGATAATGGAGCGGCTGACCGCCAACATTTGTTTCTGCCCACCGGACAATTGCCCGGCCGGCAAGGACCAGAAGCGGCGCATGGCCGGGAACAGCTTGAAGATCCAACCCAAGCGCGCGTCGTCGATGGCGCCCTTGCGCGCCGCCAACAGCATGTTCTCGCGCACTGTCAAATCCGCGAATATGCCCATCGATTCTGGGACATAGGCAATGCCGCGCTGCGCAATCTCCGGCGTCGACAGCTTCGTGATGTCTTCGCCATCGAACATGATTTGCCCGGCCGAAGCGCGCCACAGCCCCATGATCGTGCGCAAGGTGGTGGTCTTGCCCGCACCATTTCGGCCCAACAGCATGCTTACCGCACCGCGCGGCACTTCGAAATCGACGCCGTGCAGAATGTGGTAGCGGCCGATATGGGTATTGACGCCCTTCAGGCTGAGCAGCGCATCCCTCATGCGCCTGCTCTCTCTGTCGGAGCGCCCGGAGCAATACCGAGATAGGCTTCCTGCACGATCGGCGAGGCGATCACCTCGTCGGGCTGGCCATCGGCCACCAACGAACCGTTATGCAGCACAATGATGCGATCGCTGAGCGAGCGCACGATGTCCATCTTGTGTTCGACCAACAAGATCGTCTTGTCGCCCTGAGCCTTGATCTGGTGGATCAGTTCGAGGATCACCGGCACTTCATCGACGCTCATGCCCGCAGTGGGCTCGTCGAACATGAAGATCGCTGGTTCCAGCGCCAGCAGGATCGCCACTTCCAACTTGCGCTGATTGCCGTGCGGCATAGTGGCGGCGATTGCGTCGGCGTTGTCCTGCAACGACACGCGTTCGAGATAGTGCTCGGCGCGCTCGGTCAGTTCGACATGACCGGCGGCGGTGCTGAACAGCTTGAAGCCGGTGCGGCGCTGCGCCTGTACCGCCAGCCGAACGTTCTCGCGCACCGTCAGGTTGGGAAACAGATTGGTCAGTTGAAAGGCACGACCCAAACCGCGTTGCGTCCGCGCCGGCGCCGACAGCCGCGTCAAATCCTCGCCGAACAATTTCACCCGTCCGGCGCTGGCCGGCAGCTGGCCCGAGATCAGGTTGAAATACGTGGTCTTGCCCGCACCGTTGGGCCCGACGATCGAGGTCAAGGTGCCGGGGTGGAACGCGCAGCTCACCGCATTGACGGCGACGTGCCCGCCGAAGCGAACGGTCAGCTCTTCGGTCTGTAACGCGGGATGGGGCGACGCAGGAGAAGCGTTCACGACGAAAATATCGCCCGGCAGCTCGTGCCGCCGGGCGACGCTTCTGGCTTTACTTCTTGTTGCGCAGCGGCACGTTGATCTCGCTCGACGGGATCTCACGCACCAGATCGAGCAATTCGGTATCGCTCGGCGGATTTTTCTTCATGCGCCAGTGATACATCGGCTGCATCGCCTGATGGTCTTCCTTACGGAAGGTCATCTTGCCCTTAGGCGAATCGAACTCCATGCCTTCCATGGTGGCGATCAGCTTTTCGGTGTCGGTCGACTTGGCCTTATCCAACGCCGTCACCGCAGCGATGGCAGCGCTCATGCCGCCCGCGGTGAAGAAGTCGGGCGGCGCGCCGCCGTTGCGCTTCCTGAACTCGGTAACCAGCCAATCGTTGACCGGATTCTTGGGGAAGCCCCAGTAGTAATAGATCGCGCCTTCCAAGCCGCCGAACTGCTTCCAAGCTGCCATCGCCGGCAGGATATTGCCGCCCGGGGCCATCTCGATGCCGTAGCGCTCCGGCTTCAAATCCATCAGCTTGGTCAGCGGATGGGGGCCGGCCCACACGATGGCGATGATCTTGCGACCCTTCTTGTCCTTCAGCGCATCGAACAGGCGTTGCGCCGAGGCGGTGAAATCCGTCGTCTGCTGCGGCGCATATTCCTCGAACACGACCTGCGCTTTGCTGTTGGCCAGCTTGAGCGCTGCCTTCAGGCTGGCGATGCCGTCGCGGCCGAAGGCGTAGTCTTGCGCCAGGGTGGCGATCGACACGTCGTCGCCGGCCAGAGTCAGCGCACCGGCCACCGCATCTTGCGTCGAATTACGCGAAGTGCGGAAGATGTAACGATTCCACGCCGCGCCGGTGATCGAATCGGCCACCGCCGGCTCGACGATCAGAATTTTTTTGTATTCTTCGGCGACCGGCAGCATGGCCAACGCCGCGCCCGAACCGGTAGTGCCGATGGCGAGATCGACCTTGTCGTCGCTATAGGCCTGCTCCAGCGCCGCCTTAGCGAGGTCGGGCTTGAACTGGTCGTCCTTGAAGATGACCTCGATCTTGCGCCCGTTCACCATCATGGTGCCCTTGGTGGCGTATTCCAGCCCGAGCATGAAGCCCGCTTCGGTCTGCTTGGCATAAGCCTCGAGCGGACCGGTCTTGCTGTAGATCACGGCGATCTTGATCGGCGGTTGCTGCGCCAATGCCGGCGCGGCGAACGCCAGCGCGGACAACACCGCGGCGGCGATAATTCGTTTCATTGGTAACCTCCCTGACGATTTTGATGTCGCGCGGATAATGCCTGACATCGCGCACAAGGCAATGGCTTCGACGCCGAATAAGACAATGAATCGGTGCCTATTCTTGCATCAGTTGCGACTGCCTATTCCGGCATCAATGTCGAGCACCACGCCGCTGACATAGCCCGCTTTATCCGACGACATGAACACCACCATGTCGGCGATCTCTTGCGGCGTGGCGGGACGGCCGAACGGCAAGCCCTTCAAGGTTTCTTGCCAGCGCTCGGGATCGCCGAATTGCTGCTGCGCACGGGTGCGCGACAGGGTGATCAACCGATCGGTCGAAGTGCTGGGGGGATTGACGCCGAACACGCGCACGTCAGAATCGACGCTCTTGCTGCCCAAGGCTTTGGTGAAGGCGACCAGGGCTGCGTTGCCGGTGGTGCCGGCAATGTAGTCGAACATCGGCCGTGTAGCCGCCAAGCCGATCACGTTGGCGATAATGCCGGCCTTGCGCTTGGCCATGCGCGCGAAGTACTCGCGGCTGAGATTGATGTAGCCGAACACTTTGAGCTGCCAGGCTTCGCGCCAGATCGGCTCGTTGATCGCATCGATCGGCCCGCCGGGAATGGCGCCGGCGTTGTTGACCAGGATATCGACATCGGGGAATTCACCGGCCAGCGAAGCGGCCGAGCCGAGCTGGGATAGATCAATCGCCTTGATCGCCACGCCGACATTATAACGGTCGCGCATTTGCGCTTGCGTGTCTTCGAGCGCGCTTTGGGTGCGCGCCGCTAGGACGACATTGCAACCCTCCGCCGCAAAAGACTCGGCCACGGCCCGGCCAATTCCCTTGGAAGCACCTGTAATCAATACTGTTTTACCCACCAGACCCAATTCCATGGCAGAATACTCCCCGATCATTTCGTCGTGTATGGGCGCTTGTGCCGGTTGCTTCGCGCCCGCTAACGCGCCATTTAACAGACTAGGCGCGCGTTCGGCCAGACCGACCGGTGACCATAAACAGGAATTTGCCGGCGAGATGACGGATAACGATCCGATAGTGGCGACCACGCCGCCAGGACCGTCCTGGCGGTTCATTGCCGCGAGCGCGGTGGGCTCCTTGGTCGTCCATCTATTGGTGGCGGCAGGAATCTATCTCGAGTTCACCCATCCGGCGCTGCCGGCGGCTGATGCTACGACCCTCGAAGTCGCCATGGTGACGCCCGACCAGCTGTCGAAGCTGACCGAACCGGTCGAACCGCCCAAACCGCCCGAGCCGCCTAAGCCACCCGAACCGCCCAAGCAACAGGTCGAGAAACCCAAGCCGCCGCCGTTCAAGGCCGACCCTTCGCAAGTGGTGCCGGCCACGCGCGATCACGCCACCCCGCCCCAGGGCACTCAGGCGGCGCCGACCAACGAACAACGGCAAAGCGACAATCCCGACAAGCCGAACTCGCAGAATGCCGCCAAGGCGCCGCCGACGCCGGATGTCGATCAGCCTAAGCCGGACGAGCCCAAGCCCGAAGAGCCCAAGCAGGTCGAGGTCAAGACGCCGCCAGACCCCAAGCCCGAGGATCCAAAGCCGGCCGATCCCAACGGCGTATTGCCCCCTAAACCGGAATCGCCCAAACCCGCACCGCAAAAACAGGCCATCGTGCGGCCCGCCAAGCCGCCGCCTGCCAAAACCGATGGCGGTGGCGTCAAAAAATTGGCAACGCCGCTGGTGATACGTCCGGACGCAAATACCGGTCGCGCCGGCAGCAGTGCCGGCCCTTCCTACCCAATGACGGCGCGGGCCAACGGGTTGCAGGGACGCGTCACGATCCAGGCGCTGATCGCCAATGGTGGTACCGTGCGGCGGGTGGTGATCGTCAGGAGCAGCGGCTACGACGAGTTGGATGAAGCCGCTATTCGAGCGGTGTGGCTGTACAATTTTTTCAACAACGGGCCGGAGACATGGATCGAGCTGCCCGTCGATTTTCGACTGTAGTAAACCGCACCGTTGATGCTTGATTATTGCGCGCCGTGACGCCAAGGTCCGGCCTTCGACCATCCGTTAGGAAGTGACCTTTATGAAACGTCTGGCTCTTGTTCTATCGCTGGTCTTCGCCACCCTATTTATCGCAAAGGAAGGATACGCCTTGGATCCGGAAAACACCCTGTACATCGACCTGACCTATGGCCGCGTCGTGATCGAGATGTACCCCAAGCTGGCGCCCAAGCATGTGGCGCAGATCAAGAAGCTGGCTCGCGCCGGCACCTATGACGGCGTGGTGTTCCATCGCGTGATCGCGGGCTTCATGGCGCAGACCGGCGATCCCCAAGGCACTGGCAGTGGCGGCGCTGGCGATTACCTGATGGCCGAATTCTCCAAGACGCCGCATGTGCGCGGCGTGGTATCGATGGCCCGCACCTCCGAACCCAACACGGCGCGCAGCCAGTTCTTCATCGTGCTGGCAGATTCCAATTTCCTCGACGGGCAATACACCGTGTGGGGCAAGGTGGTGTCAGGCATGGAATTTGTCGACCAGATCAAGAAGGGCGCGGCGGGTAGCGGCGCCGTCACCAATCCCGACAAAATGCTCAAGGTCACGGTCGCGGCCGACGAAAAGAAGAAATAGGTCTGACCGCTAGCCCAGCAAAAAAGCGGCGGGAGCAATCCCGCCGCTTTTAGTTTGCGCCGATGCCCGTCCTAATCGATGCCTGTCCCAATCGATGCCGGCCCTATCGGATCGGATACCAATCCTCGGTGCCGACTTTGGTCGAACCTGACGTAGTCCACTTGCCGTGGAAGGCGCCGTTGCTGTCGACCTTGTATAGCGCCACGCCGGTGGTCG
>JBBSNV010000164.1:0-5613 GCA_038260375.1 Reyranellales bacterium | reverse complement strand
TGGGCCATCATTGGCCCGGCGGCAAGCGCGGCGTGTTGCCGTCGGTCTGGGTCGGCGAATACTCCAATGCCGTCGATGCCACCGATCTGATCTGGGCGTTCTTCCGCCGCCACAGCCTCAATTAGTTGCGTCGTCGTTAGCCGCGTCGCCACTGGCCGCGTCGCTACCGGCCGCGTCGCTACCGGCCGCGTCGCTACCGGCCGCGTCGCTACCGGCCGCGAATAGGCGCAACAACGGCACATCGTCCTGAAAGCCGCGCAATGCCACGTTTTCCATATGCTGCAGCAGGTCGGCGATCAGCGGCTTGACCGCCGGATCGTCGGCCATCGCCTGCGACAGCACGATGTCGCCGCCCCGGCTCTGGCCCTGCAGCCGCGCCGCCATGTTGACGGTCGAGCCGAAATAATCCAGCCGCTCGTTCAACGTCACGATGATGCACGGCCCGACATGCAGGCCGAGCTTGATGACGATGGCATCGCCCTTGATACCCGAATCGTGCTGTTGGGCGTTGAACTCGTCGATGCGATGCAGGACCGCCAGGGCTGCGCGCATGGCATTGGCCGAATCGGCGAACGCCGCCATCACCGCGTCGCCGATGGTCTTGACGATGGCGCCGTCGTGATCGCGGACGATCGCGCCCAAAAAAGCGAAATGCTCGCGCACCAGTGAATAGGCGCGGGCATCGCCCAGCCGTTCGTAAAGCTCGGTCGAGCCCTTCAGATCGGTGAACATCAACGTCACGCGATCGATGGCGGCCTGGTCGCCCGGCCGCAACGCAGTGCCGGCAAAGAGATCGCGAAATGCCTGCAAGGTCGAGACGCGATGGGCCGTCAAGGCGTCCTGCACCCAGTCGCGTTGTTCGATCAGCAAGGTAACTGGCGTATCGCGCCGGTTATTCAACACAATCGTACCGACGTCGGCCGGCGCGCCGCTGGTGATGCCGTCAGCCGTAGCGACGATGCTCGGAAAGCCGCCGCCATCGAACCTGATATCGACCGCATCGCTGCCGCTGATCGCCCGCGCGCGATATTCGCCTGCCGGCAGTTCGGCTGCGAGGCTGCGGCTTTCGCCCGGCGCCAGCATCTGCTGCACCACCACATGCGGCGTAGTCATCGGGCCGCTGAGGCAAAAGCCGCCGACGCCCAAATTGCGAATCGCGGCATTGGGGAAGAACACGAGTTCGACGTTACGGTTGAAATTGCGGTCGTAATCGATGTTGCAGGACGGGCAATGCGCGCCGGTCGGCATCTGGTCGAGCGCCGTGGCCGATAGTTTGCCGCCGCGACACGATGGACACAGCAAATCCCAACGCATGCCCAACATGCCGATCTTGACCGCGGCCAAGCACAGCTCGATCACATCGCGTTCCTGGGCGTGCCAGCGCCGTGCCAGCGCTAAGGGGCGTAGGCGCCCGATATCGATTTCCTGGGCCGAGACGACGAAATCGGCCAGCTTCTGCGCCAGGCCGTGGCCATAGGGGCCTTGCTCCAGCTCACCCACCATGGCCTCGAGACGACGACGCGCGCCGGTTGGCAATTCCGGCGGCGTGTAATCGAAAACCGTCTCGCGCTGGCCCTTGAGAAAATCGATCGCTTCGCGCGCCATGCGCTCGATAGTGGCGCCGGTGCGGCGCACCACGGCGCCGCCCAACAAACGCCCCAGCAGATTGGCGGGCTGGGCTTCCAGCGAATAAGTCACCAGCGAGCCTTCGCCCTCGGGTTCCAGCTTCAGCTCCGGACCAAAGCGGCGGAACGGACCTTTGCTGAACAGGCGCTCCTGCGAGAAGGAATGATTTTCGACCCACTGATAGGGCATTTCCTCCCACGCCAGATTCATGCCGCCGAAGCGCGAATGGCCGAAGCGGCGCACACTGCCGTCGGGCTGCGCGATTTCGTCCAAGGTATAGCTGGGGCCTTTGGCCGCTTCGTTGAAGCGCGCCGTGTCGGACAGCACGGCCCACAGTTTTTCCGGCGGCAGGTCGAAATGCCATTGCCATTGCTGGCGCAAAGCGGTCACGAGATTTTCCTTAAGTTTCGTTGCTATTCGTATCTTAAAGGCGAAACTGGACTGGATCGAACCCGGCTACGTCGTGGCCGCCATCCCGATGACCGCCGCGCGCAAGCAAACCACGCGCGTCAATATCGCCCTGGACCAGAGCGAACTAGACGCCATCGACGATGCCGCCCGCCGCAGCGGCGTCGATCGCTCCACCTATATGGTGCGCTCTGCCCTCTTCGCCGCCGGTCCCGCCATGATGGCACGTCTGGAAACGCGCGCCGTCAAATCCAAACATGGCTTGGCGGAAGACGCCAAATCCTTCCGTCGCTCGCGGCGCAAACGCGCCTGACTTCTTCCGCCGCCACTGCCTCCGAACGTCGCCCCTCTGCAAGCGATACAACGACGACGCGCCACCCGCCTACGGCAGCACCCGCACCTCGATCGAGCGGATGAACCAGCGGAAGATCGACTTGCTGTGGATCTCTACGTCGTTCGCGCCCGATATGTCGAACGAGCGCGTGCCGACGCAGATCACCACCGACTGGCCGGCCGGCAGCGGTCCGCTGCTGCGCAGCTGGGCGAAATAGTGATCGCCCAGAATCAGGTTCTGCGTCACGGTGAAGGTGTCGTCGTCGGTCGATTTGCTGAAGCGCGACATCTCCGCCAGCGAAGGCGCCGGCGTGTTGGGATGCAGCACCTGCAGGCTGAGATAATTGGTCTGGCTGGTGGTCGAATCGGACCAGCCCCAGCAATCCTCGGTGCGCAGCTCGTGCCGGCATTCGACGCATTGCGCATCGATCAGCACTTCGATCAGGCCGGCGACCGGCGGCACGAAGCCGAAGGCGATCTGCGTGTCGGCCTGGCCCGAGGCATAGTCGAAATCGTCGGTATCGCCGTTGATGTCCATCGTCACCTGATGCCCGACCAGGGCCGCCGACGGATCGCAATAATGGATGCGATCGACGACGAAATGCGAATTGTGCACCGGCACGAATTTGAAATTGAAGCCGAAGAACGGCGGCTGGAACGCGAACCAGCGATGCGGATCGGCCGGCTCGATATCGATATCGGGCCAGTGGCTCCACGGCTGCGGTCGCTTGTGGAACGGCGACAATCCCTGCCATGTCGCGATATTGCCGCCCGTGTGAAAGCCCGGCGTGACTTTCGTCCCGGGCTCGGGCGCCAGCCCCTCGACCGCGGCGCGAAATTTCTGCCCGATCGCCTGCAGCTTCGCCTTGTCGCCGCCCAGCCGGCGCAGCAACGCATCGGTTTTCTTGCGGCCGGCGCGGCGCAAGAGCGCTGCGTCCTGCCCCAATCCGTGCGGTGGCTGCAGCGCAGCTTGCAGCGCCCGCTTCTCGGCCTGCAAAGCCTCGCGCAACGAACGATAATTCTTCGCGCCCAGCGCATCGCGCAGCGCCTTGCCCGCCGCCTCCTTGGCGCGCGACATCTTCGCGCTCTGCGCTTCGGCCGCCTGCCGCGCCTGCGCCGCGGTCTGCTCCATTGCCTTGTCGGCCAGCTGCCGATCGGCCGCCGACAATTTCGCCAGCAGGGGAAGGCTTCCGTTCGCGATCACCGTCTGAACCATGTCTCGCCCTTTCGAAGAGAAAAACTTTGCGGAGAAAAATTTTACGCTGCCACCAAGCTTATTCTCTTCCCAATCCCAGCTGCGGGTATTTCCGCACAGAAAAACCTATCCCCTCGTATGTATCTGACAGTCGCATTGCGACACTGACGATTTTGCGAGGAAAAGCCATGCCAGCGCCTGTGCGGCAGAAACGGCACGGCGTTTGGCATCGTGGTACAGCCGATCTTAAAGCGCGGCGGGATTTGTCCCTAGCGATCAAAACACCGTGTTCACCAGTGGAATCCGGCGCTGGCGGCCACCGGCGCCACGCCCTCGCGCCGGCAGGCTTCGGCGATGCGCGCGGTATCGCTGCTGCCAGCGACGGAGAACTCGTCGGCATGGATGCCGCCCAGGATCAGCAGGCCATCGATACCCGCCGCTTTGGCGCCAGCCATGTCGGTGCGCAAACTGTCGCCCACCGCCAGGATGCGCGGCTTGGCGATGCCGGGCAGCAGCTTGAACACCTCGTCGTAAGTCGCTGCATAAGGCTTGCCGTGATAGCGCACGACCCCGCCCAATGCTTCGTAACGCTGCGCCAGCGCACCGGCGCATAGCTCGCGCCGGCCGGCATTGATCACCACCAGATCGGGATTGGCGCAGATCATCGGTAAATTTCCCGCGCGCATTTGCGCCAGCCGATCGTCGTACTGCTCCAGCGTGTCGTCCCGTTCGATCACGCCGGTGGTCAGCACGAAATCGGCGCCGGCGATCTCCTCGACCGGCTCGATTGGCACGTCCTGCAACAGCCCCAAATCGCGCGCCGGCCCGAGATGGAAGCAGCGCGGGGCCAGCTGGCGATAGAACGGCTCCGCTGTCGCCGCCCCACGCGAGCGCAAATGCTGCCAGGCATCCTGGCCCGAGGTGAATACCGCATCGTAGGTGGCGGGCGGAATGCCGATCTCGCCGATGCGCGCGATCACCGCCTCGATGCGGCGCGGCGCGTTGGACAGGATCACCAGCCGCTTGCCAGCGCCCTTGAGTCGTTTGAGGCAATCGACCACGCCGGGACAAGGCTGTTGACCGTTATGCAGCACGCCCCACAGATCGAGGATCAGGCCGTCGTAATGCGACGCCAAGGCAGCAACGCCGTCGATCATAGCTACGGGCGATGCGATCATGGACGATCAAGCCACGGGCAATGAAGTCATGCCAGCCTTGTGCCACAGCAGGCCGATTATCGGAAGTGGTGGTGAAAGACCGCCATCGCCTCGCCGCAATCCCCGCCTTACACTTGCAGCCGCATGAAGCTCACCGCCTGGTTGGTCCTGATTGCCGTCGCATTGGCCGGTGCCGCCCAGGGTCAGGATGCCGATGGTGCCGACCGCGCCTTACTGTTGCGCGCCATCAAAGCCGCCTGCCAACCGGATGCCACCGTCAATTCGATCTCGCCAACCCTGCCCGAACGTGCCAGCGAGGCCAAGACGCGCGATCTGTCGTTCGGCTTCGGCTTGACCGGTCATCAATGGAGCTTCGTCTTGCCCGGCGACCGCGCGCTCGACGTATCCCGCGTCGATAGCCGCGGCGTGATGCAACGCATCGTGGCCGACCTGGTTGCGCCGGGCGGCGACGGCATCGCTCGGCCGGTGATGCAGGCGCGCATCGAGCGCCAATGCGACCGACTCGAAGGCCGGCGCCTGAATTACGCCGCCGATGGCCGGATCGAGAGCGTCGATTTGCTCGACGAAAATCTGCAAGCGATCGGCAAGCGCCTGTTGCTCGACCCGCCGGTGCCCCCACTGCCTAGCGGTATCGCGCCGGCCAAAGGCACAATCGTGGCGCTGCTCGATACCGGCGTGAATTACCTGCAGCCTCGAATCGCACAGCGCCTGGCGCGCGACAGCAACGGTGCCGCATTGGGCTACGATTATTGGGACGACGATGCGCGGCCGTTCGACGTCAATATCATCGGCTCGCCGTTTTACCCGGCGCGCCATGGCACGATCTTGGCCAATCTGCTGCTCGACCTCAATCCGAACATCGCGCTGCTGCCG
>JBBSNV010000163.1:0-5631 GCA_038260375.1 Reyranellales bacterium | reverse complement strand
GGCCGCATCAGGCGGATCGTCCAGCACCGCGGTGGCGATCAAGCCGACATCGTGCAACAGGCTTTGGTCGGCATGCGGCTCGATCAGCAACGGATCGGCGCCGGGATATTGCTTGGCCATGGGCAGCGCCACATTGGCGGTGCCGATGCTGAGCAAGGTGATGTCGGCCAGCGCGGGCTTATTGGGCCGCGCCAGCACCTCGACCAGCGCCGCCAGCGCGGGGTTGTTGTAGCCGCCGATCGCGCCGTCCCAGAACCGGCGTTTGCGCGCCTGGCCAATATCGCCGTCCCACAGATCGAACGTCGCCGGGGCATCGAAATAATTGATCGGCGCGTTGGTTGCGGCATGAACCGCCTGGGCCAGGGTCGGCACGCTGGGCGCGGTGTTGCTGGCGGCTGCGCTGCCGGCATCGGAGCGCTGGAACACCGCGCGGCGGCGGTCGTAGTCGAAGCTCATCATCAGGAATTGAAACGGCCGGCCGGTACTGGCGCTGACCACCGCGCCCAGTTCGTTGATCGGGCGGTGGCCGGTTTGCGGCGCGTAACGTGCAATGCCGTCGATTTTCTGCGACGCATCGTATTGCGGGCCGAAGCCCAAGACACGCAGCACCGTCTTCCAGAACGGCAGGCGCACGAAGATGGCCTTGCGCGCGCTTTCGTCGAGAAACAAATCGCGCAACGCGGTGAGCGGCAAATCCTCGACCAGTCCGGCCAGCACCAAAGTGCCGCCGGAATTGGCCGCGGCGAAATCGAATTGGCGCAGCACATCGCGCCCGGTCCGGGCTTGAGGAAACAGGTCGATCAGGGCCTGAACCTGCAGCAGCGCCCAGGAACCGCCGCCATCGAGCGATAGGATGCGCATATTCCCTCCGCCATACCGTGGGCGGAGTCTAGCGCCGCTTGGAATGCTTGTCCGCTGCCCGCGCCTAACGCAAAAGCATTAGGCTTTCATGGTCGGCGCGGCGTCGAACACCAACTTATGCAGGCGCGCGTCTTTGGCTTGAATGATGACGTGCAGCTTGGCGCGAATGCGCGGTTCCCAGAATTTGTTGAAATGATCGGCCAGGCCGCGCACCGCTTCGTCGTGGGGATAGGCGGCAAAGTAGTTGGCTGTCTGGTTGATGTTGTGGATCAGCTTTTCCGGCGTGGCGGACATCAGGGCACCAGTCGCTTGGTGTGGGTGAAGGCCAGCATCGAATCGGCGCGGGCCAGGCCGATCACGGTGATGCCGGCCTGCTCGGCCAGCCGCACCGCGCGCGCGGTAGGAGCGGAGACCGCGGCCATCACCGGCATATGGGCGATGGCGGCTTTTTGCACCAGCTCGAAGCTCAGCCGGCTGGTCAGCAGCAGCGCGCCTTGCGTGGTGTCGATGGCGCGGGCGGCCAAGGCGCCGATCAGCTTGTCGAGCGCGTTGTGCCGGCCGACATCCTCGCGCAAGGCCAGGATGGTGCCGTCGCGATCGATAAAGGCTGCGGCATGGACGGCACCGGTCTGGCGGTTGAGCGCCTGATGTTGCGGCAGCTCGGCCAGCGCTTGGCGCAAGGCAGAAGCGGCGATGGTGAAATCGCCGCCGACCGCGGGCAAGTCGCGCAGCACGTCGCCGAGGCTTTCCAGGCCGCACAACCCGCAACCGGTCGGGCCGGCCAAGGCGCGGCGGCGCTCCTTCAATTGGGCGAAGCGGCGGGCGGTCAAGCCGATGCGCGCCTCGATGCCGTCGTTCAGGGCCACGATCTCGATGTCGAGCATTTCAGCGCGGCTGGCGACGATGCCTTCGCTCAAGGCAAAGCCCAGCGCGAAATCCTCCAGATCGGCCGGGGTGGCCAGCATCACGGCATGGCTGACGCCGTTGAACACCAGGGCGACCGGCGTTTCCTCGGGCAGGTCGCGCTCGACGGCTTCGACCGCCGCCGATTGGGACGTCAGCTTCTTGGCGGTGTGGCGGCGGCGCGACGGCGGCAACTCTCCCGCGTCGTTGGCCGCCGGTTTGCGCAGCGGCTTACTCTGCGGCGTCGGCATGGATGCGGGTGAAACGGGCGACTTCGTCATCGCGCTCAATCTGCCAATCCGCGCGGGTATTGGCCAGCCGCACCTGCACCGCCGTCACCTTGTATTCCGGGCAGTCGGTCGCCCAATCGGTGAATTCGGTGGTCACCACATTGGCGCCGCTCTCGGGGTGGTGGAAGGTGGTATAGACCACGCCCGGCTGCATGCGTTCCGACACCAGGACGCGCTGCGTCGTGGCACCTTTGCGGCTTTGCAAGGTGACCATGTCGCCATCAACGATGCCGCGTTGCTCGGCGTCGTGCGGATGGATCTCCAGCACGTCCTCGTCGTGCCACATCATATTGGCGGTGCGCCGCGTCTGGGCGCCGACATTGTACTGGCTGAGGATGCGGCCGGTTGTCAGCAACAGCGGGAAGCGCGGGCCGCTGCGTTCTTCGGTGGCAACGAATTCGGTCAGGGCGAAATAGCCCTTGCCGCGCACGAAGCCTTCCGTGTGCATGATCGGCGTGCCCTCCGGCATCTTGTCGTTGCACGGCCATTGCACCGAGCCCAACTCTTCAAGCTTGGCATAGGACACGCCTTTGAAGGTCGGGGTCAGCCGAGCGATCTCGTCCATGATCTCGGACGGGTGATTGTAGTGCATGTCGTAGCCGAGAGCTTTGGCCAGCAAGATAGTGGTCTGCCACTCGGCCATGCCGGCCATCGGCTCGATCGCTTTGCGCACGCGGCCGATGCGGCGTTCGGCGTTGGTGAAGGTGCCGTCCTTTTCCAGGAACGAGGCGCCGGGCAGGAAGATATGGGCATAGCGCGCGGTCTCGTTGAGGAACAAATCGTTAACGATGATGCATTCCATCGCCTTCAAGCCAGCGATGACGTGCTGGGTGTCGGGATCGGATTGCACGATGTCTTCGCCCTGCACGAACAGGCCTTTGAAGGTGCCGTCAACCGAGGCGTCGAACATGTTGGGGATGCGCAAGCCAGGCTCTTGCTCCAGCTTCACGCCCCAGGCGGTTTCGAACAGCACGCGGGTGACGTCGTCGGAGACATGGCGGTAGCCTGGATATTCGTGCGGGAAAGATCCCATGTCGCACGAGCCTTGCACGTTGTTCTGGCCGCGCAGCGGGTTCACGCCGACGCCCTGGCGGCCCAAATTGCCGGTCGCCATGGCGAGATTGGCCATGCCCATGACCATGGTCGAGCCCTGGCTGTGTTCGGTGACACCAAGGCCGTAATAGATCGCGGCATTGGGCGCTTTGGCAAAGAGCCGTGCGGCAGCGCGCAGCTCGGCGGCCGGCACGCCGGTGACGCTGGCGGTGGCTTCAGGTGAATTGCGCTCTTCAGCGACGAAAGCGCGCCAACGATTGAAACTTTCCGGGTCGCAGCGCTCGGCCACGAACTTCTCGTCGACCAAGCCTTCACTGACGATGACATGGGCCAAGGCGTTGATCACCGCGACATTGGTGCCGGGCAATAGCTGCAAATGATGATTGGCCGCGACATGAGGCGTGCGCACCAAATCGATACGGCGCGGATCGATCACGATCAAGCCGGTGCCTTGGCGCAGGCGCTTCTTCATATGCGAAGCGAACACCGGATGGGCATCGGTCGGGTTGGCGCCGATCACCATCATCAAATCGGTCTCATCGACGGAATCGAAATCCTGCGTGCCGGCCGAAGTGCCGAAGGCGGTGCGCAAACCATAACCGGTGGGCGAGTGGCAGACGCGGGCGCAGGTATCGACGTTGTTGTTGCCGAAGGTGGCGCGCACCAATTTCTGCAGAATGTAAGTCTCTTCATTGGTGCAGCGCGAGGAAGTGATGGCGCCGATCGAACCCACGCCGTATTTGCTTTGCAGGCCGCGCAAGCGCTTGGCGGTCTCGGCGATGGCTTCGTCCCAACTGACCACGCGCCACTCGTCCTCGATATGGTCGCGGATCATCGGCGTGGTGATGCGGTCTTTATGCGTGGCGTAGCCGAAAGCGAAGCGGCCCTTGACGCAGCTATGGCCGTGGTTGGCCTGGCCGTCGTGGTAAGGCGTCATGCGCACGACTTCATTGCCCTTGAGCTCGGCCTTGAACGAGCAGCCGACGCCGCAATAGGCGCAAGTCGTTATCACGCTGCGCTCTGGCAGGCCCATATCGATGACTGATTTTTCGTTCAAGGTGGCGGTCGGGCAGACATCGACGCAGGCGCCGCAGGACACGCATTCCGACGACAGGAAGCTTTCGTCTTGGCCGGCCGAAACCAGGGAGGCGAGACCGCGGCCATCGATGGTCAGCGCGAAAGTGCCCTGTACTTCGGCGCAGGCGCGCACGCAGCGCGAGCAGACGATGCATTTGTCCGGCTCGAAGGAGAAATAAGGATTGGAAGTGTCGGTGGCATGGGTGCGATGGCGGTCGCCGTCGAAGCCGTAGCGCACTTCGCGCAAGCCGGTGACCGCGGCCATGTCCTGCAATTCGCAATCGCCGTTGGCCGAGCAGGTCAGGCAATCGAGCGGGTGATCGGAGATATAGAGCTCCATCACGTTGCGGCGCAGGCGCGAGAGCTTGTCCGACTGGGTGCGCACGGTCATGCCGGGCTCGACCGGCGTGGTGCAGGAGGCGGGCGTGCCCTTGCGGCCGTCGATCTCGACCAGGCACAGCCGGCACGAGCCAAACGCATCCATGCGGTCGGTGGCGCATAATTTGGGAATATCGATGCCGGCTTCTTTCGCCGCGCGCATCACCGAGGTGCCGGCCGGCACGCTGATCGTCTTGCCGTCGATCACGATATCGATGGCCAGGCCTTCGCGGCGCGGCGTGCCGTAATCGGTTTCTTTCAGGATCGTCATGGCGTCCTCACGATGCCGCGGCTTGAGTGGAGGCGCGGCTGAAATCTTCCGGGAAATGGCGCAAGCAGCTCTGCACCGGCAGCGGCGTCAAGCCGCCCAAAGCGCAGAGCGAGCCGTCAACCAGGGTCTCGCATAACTCGTCGAGCAAGATACGGGCGCGGGCATCGCCTTGCACGATACGATCGATGGTTTCCGCGCCGCGGGTCGAGCCGATGCGGCAGGGTGTGCACTTGCCGCAGCTTTCGATGGCGCAAAATTCGAAGGCAAAGCGCGCCTGTGCTGCCATATCGACGGTGTCGTCGAACACCACGATGCCGCCATGGCCCAGCATCGACTTGGCTTCGGCCAAAGCTTCGTAATCCAGGGGCAGGTCGAGTAAGGACGCCGGAATATAAGCACCGAGCGGCCCGCCCACTTGCACGGCGCGCAACTTACGGCCGCTAGCGGTGCCGCCACCATAAGTCTCGATCAATTCGCGCAACGATAGGCCGAACGGACTTTCGACCAAGCCGCCGCGCTTGATGTTGCCGGCCAGCTGCACGGTCAAGGTGCCACGCGAGCGGCCGGTGCCCAGCGCGGCATAGGCCGCGCCACCTTGCGCCAGGATGGTCGGTGCGGCGGCCAGAGTGAGCACGTTGTTGATCAAGGTGGGTCTGCCGAACAGGCCCTGGACGGCCGGGATCGGCGGCTTGAAGCGCACCTCGCCGCGCTTGCCTTCCAAGCTCTCCAACAGCGAGGTTTCCTCGCCGCAAATATAGGCGCCCGCACCCATGCGCAAGGCGATATCGAAGGCTTTCC
>JBBSNV010000162.1:0-5638 GCA_038260375.1 Reyranellales bacterium | reverse complement strand
GATCACCCGCTCGATCGCCGGCTGGCGCAACGCGGTGCTGGTGTCGATCAGGAACAGCACCGAAGAGGTATCGTCGGCCATCGGGTAGGACAGCAGCAAAAGCTGCGGCAGTTCGACGGCGGCCAGACTTGCCTTGACCTCGTTGAGCTTGGCGCCGCCAGAAATCTTGATGTCGATGCGCAGCCGATTGTCCGAAGCGCGGATCACGTCGATCGATGCCGCGCCATTGGTCGCGGTCAGGCCCAATTGTTGGGCGCGCGCCGGCCCGATCGCCAGCACGACGACGCCAATGAACAGGATCAGCCGGCCGAGCATCATGGCGGTATTCTAACCGCCGCGCCCTGCGATTTGCCAGATCGACGCCAAGCGGGCAATTTACCCGCAACAATGCGCCGCCCAACGAGCGCGACTAGAGCAAATCACCTTTTGACGGAATTGCTTTCGCTTCCGCCAAAAGGTGTGAATTTGCTCTAGATTTTAAGATTGGAGCGGATTCACACGATTGGATGAAAGCACTACGGTGTTTTCGTCTAATTGCGATCCGCTCCCAGGAGCGGAGCATGTATCTCACCCAAAGCCTCAAGCGCGCCATCAGCATCCAGCCGAAGGGTCTAGCGACCGCGTTTCAGGATCGCGAACGCAATTGGACCGAGGTTGGCCAACGCGTGGCCAACTTGGCGGGCGGGCTGCATGGCTTGGGTCTGGAGCGCGGCGATCGGGTCGCCATCCTGGCGCTAAACTCCGACCGCTATCTGGAATTCATGTACGCCGTGCCCTGGGCCGGCATGGTCATGGTGCCGCTCAACACGCGGCTGGCCGGGCCGGAGGTCGATTACATCTTGGAGGATTCAGGCACAAGAGCGCTGTTCGTCGATCAGGCGCTGGCGCCGCTGCTGGAGGGACTTAAGGATCGACTGAAAAACATCAAGCTAATCGCGCTCGACGATGGCCAGCAAACTGCAGGCGCCATCGGCTATGAAGATTTGATCGTCCGCTCCCAGCCAGTCGAGGACGCGCTGGTCGGCGGCAACGAGATGGCTGGGCTGTTCTACACCGGCGGCACCACCGGCAAATCCAAGGGCGTGATGTTGAGCCACGACAATCTGATGGCCAACGCCATGATTGCCATTGCCGGCATGCGCTTCGAGCCCAACACGTTCTACCTACACTCCGCGCCGATGTTCCATTTGGCCGACGGCGCCTCGACCTTTGGCGTCACCATGGCCGGCGGCAGCCACGCCTTCGTGCCGCGTTTCGAGCCAGTGGCGGTACTCGGCACGATCCAGCAACGCCGGATCACCAACGGCCAGTTCGTGCCGACCATGATCAACATGCTGGTCAACCATCCGCGCATCAAAGAGTTCGACATCTCGACTTTGAAGTTCGTGATCTACGGCGCCTCGCCGATGCCGGAAGGCGTGCTGCTCAAGGCGCTCGAAGTGATGCCCGACTGCGCGCTGATGCACGGCTACGGCATGACCGAGGCCTCGCCCATCGTGACGTTACTGCCGACGCGCTACACGACGTTGGACGGATCCTATGCCGGCCGCATCAAGTCGTGCGGCCAGCCGGCGCATACGGTCGAAGTGAAGATCGTCGACGAGGACCGCAACGAAGTGCCGTTCGGCACGCGCGGCGAGCTCGCAATTCGCGGTCCCAACATCATGTTGGGCTATTGGAACAAGCCCCAGGAGACCGCAGCGGTGCTGGTCGATGGCTGGTATTACAGCGGCGACGCCGGCTACATGGACGCAGAAGGCTTTGTGTTCATCGTCGACCGGCTGAAGGACATGATCATCAGCGGCGGTGAGAATATCTATTCGGCCGAAGTCGAAGACGCGGTTTCAAAGATGCCGCAAGTGGCCGAGGTCGCGGTGATCGGCGTGCCCGACGAGAAATGGGGCGAGCGCGTGCATGCCGTGGTGGTGCCACGCGCCGGCCACAAGGTCACGGCCGAAGAAGTCATCGCCCACTGCCACAAATTCATCGCCAACTACAAATGCCCGCGCAGCGTCGAGCTTCGCACCGAGACCTTGCCGCTGAGCGGCGCGGGCAAAATCCTGAAGACCGTGCTGCGCGAGCCTTACTGGCGTGGTCGCACCAAGGGCGTGAACTGAGCCCTATTCCGCCGCCCGTTTGCGTCCGACGAGCTGCCACAGGCGCTGCTGCGTCGCCGGCATATCGACATGCAACACGCCATAGGGTTTGAGCGCATCGACCACCGCGTTGATCGCCGCGGCCAGCGCGCCCACCGTGCCGGCCTCGCCGCAGCCCTTCACGCCCAGCGGGTTGGTGCGGCACAACACTTCGTTCATCTTGAGATTGAAGTTCGGCATGTTGTCGGCGCGCGGCATGGCATAATCCATGAACGAGCCGGCCAGTAGCTGACCGCTGTCGTTGTCGTACACGCCGTCTTCCATCAGCGCCTGGCCCAAGCCTTGGACGATGCCGCCATGGACTTGGCCGTTGACGATCATCGGGTTGATCACCTTGCCGAAATCGTCGCACACCGAATAATTCACCACTTCGGTGACGCCGGTTTCGGCATCGATCTCGATTTCGCAGATGTGGCAGCCATTGGGGAAGGTCGGCGCAGCGCGGGTGAAGATCTGTTCCTCGTTCAACCCCTTGTCCATCAGCTCCTTGGGCCCGTTAATCGTGCCCTCGCGCATTTGCCGCACCAGATCGAGCAGCTTGATCGAGCGGTCGGTGCCGGCGATGCTGAAACTACCTTCGCTGAATTCGATATCGGCCGCTGCGGCCTCGAGCGCGTGCGAAGCCACATCCTTGCCGCGCTTGATCACCTCATCGCTGGCCTGGACAATGGCGTTGCCCGCCATGTAGAGCGAGCGCGAGCCGCCGGTGCCGCCGCCCTGCTTGATGCGGTCGGTGTCGCCGTAGCGGATGTTGATGTTCTCGAAATCGATGCCCAGCGTCTCCGCCACGATCTGGGCAAACGTGGTGTCGTGGCCCTGGCCGTTGGATTGGGTGCCGACCCACACGGAAATGGTATTGTCGGTTTCGAACTCGATCTTGGCGATCTCTTGTGGGTTGCCCGGCGTGATTTCGACGTAATACGACAGGCCGATGCCGCGTAGCTTGCCTTTGGCCGCGGCCGATTTGCGCCGCACCTCGAAGCTCGCCCAATCGGCCATCTGCGCAGCGTCATCCATGCAACGCGCGAACTCGCCGGAATCGAATTTCTGCCCGGTGCCATTGTCGTAAGGAAACTGATCGGGCCGGATGAAATTCTGGCGCCGCAATTCGAGCGGATCGAGTTTCAATTCGCGCGACGCGACGTCGACCAGTCGCTCGATGATGTAGCAGACCTCCGGCCGCCCGGCGCCGCGATAGGCATCGACCGGCACGGTGTTGGAGAACGCCACTTCGACGTTGAAATACTTAGCGCCGATATCATACACGCCGCCGAATACACCGAGCGGCGCCAAAGTCGGAATGAACGGCGCGTAGTTGGACAGATAGGCGCCCATATTGGCGATGGTCTTGACGCGGAAACCGATGAACTTGTTGTTCTTGTCGATCGCCAGCTCGGCGGTGGTGACGTTGTCGCGGCCCTGCGTGTCGCTCAAGAACGATTCGCTGCGGTCGCCGGTCCATTTCACCGGCTTGCCGAGTTTGCGCGAGCAATAGACCACCAGCATCTGCTCGGCGAACAGGAAGCCCTTCATGCCGAAGCCGCCGCCGACATCGGGCGTCACCACGCGCACCTGCTGCGGCTGCAGGCCGAACAGCATGCAGAATGCGCCCTTGTGGTTGTGGCTGCCCTGGGTCGGAGCATAGAAGGTCAACTTCTGGTCGACCGCATCCCAATCGCCGATCGCCGCGCGCGGCTCGATGGCGTTGACCACGATGCGGTTCTGCACCAGTTCGACCTTGGTGACATGCGCGGCCTGGGCAAACACGGCATCGCTCTTGGCCTGATCGCCGAACGCCCAATCCAACGCCAAATTGCCTTTGGCCTCGGCAAAGAGTTGCGGCGCGCCGGGCTTGCGGCACGCGGCAGTGTCGGTGACGGCGGGTAACGTCTCGTAATCGATCTCGACCAGCTCGGCCGCGTCGCGCGCCTCCACCGGCGTGTTGGCCACCACCGCCACCACCGGATCGCCGACGAAGCGCACCACGCCATCGGCCAGCACCGGCCGGCGCGGCCGCACCAGTTGCGAACCATCGCGGCTTTGCATCGGCGGTACCGCGCAAGGCATGCCGGGGATCTTGTCGGCATTGAGTTCGGCCGTTGTATAGACCGCCACCACACCCGGCGCTTTCTTAGCGGCCGAGACATCGCAGCGCAGAATATTCGCATGGGCGTGTGGCGAGCGCAGTACGTGCAGATAGAGCTGGCCCGGCAGGATGATGTCGTCGGTGTATTGGCCGTGGCCGGTGACCAGGCGGTCGTCTTCCTTGCGGCGGATGGGCTGGCCGATGCCGAATTTCATGGTCGAATCTCCAAATTTACTAGACCGACCGTAGAGCAAATCACCTTTTGACGGAATCGCTTTCGATTCCGTTAAACGGTGTGAATTTGCTCTACATCAAAAAATAGAGCGGATTCACAGGGTCAGAGGGAAGCGCCGACGGCTTCCGTCTGGCCCTGATCCGCTCTAGCACAGCGTTGCGCTTGGCCGTAAATTCTCCGCCAATGGATTTCGGGAGGGGTTTCTATGTCGGTCCGATACTACGACTGGTTGACACATCACACACGCCGCGCAGCGGATAAACCCGCCTTCGTCGATCTGCATACCGGGCAGCAAACGACCTATGGCCAGGCCAATCAACGCGCCATTCGGCTGGGCAATTGGTTGCGTTCGGTCGGCGTCAAGCGCGGCGACAGGATCGCCATCCTGGCGATGAACAATCCGGTGTTCTTCGAGCTGCAATTCGCCTGCGGCAAGATCGGCGCCATCATGCTGCCGCTCAATTGGCGACTGGCGGTGCCGGAGCTGGAATACATCCTTGGCGATTCATCGCCGAAGGTGCTGATCCACGATGTCGGTTTCGCTGCTCAAGCCGAGGAACTGAAGAAGCGCTGTAAGGTCGAACATCTGCTGGCGATCGATGTCGACCGGCCCGACAGTTCTTACGAACAAACGCTGGCCGCGCAAAAGAACGAGATCGTGCCCGAAGCAATGATGCACGATGATTGCGCGCTGATCATGTACACGTCCGGCACCACCGGCCATCCCAAGGGCGCGATCATCACTTACGGGATGAACTTCTATAACTGCGTCAATCTCGGCAACCCGGCCACGGTGACGCAGAACACCAAACACCTCGCCATCCTGCCGCTGTTCCATACCGGCGGCTTGAACTGCTACGCCAACCCGGTGCTGCATGCCGGCGGCACGGTGGCGATCATGCGCAATTTCGATCCGGGCAAATGCCTGGAGTTGATCGACGACAAGGATTTCGGCCTGACGCATTTCTTCGGCGTGCCGGCCAACTATTTGTTCATGATGCAGCATCCCAAATTCCAGTCGGCCGATTTCACGCGGCTGGTGATTGCCGGTGTCGGCGGCGCGCCCTGCGCGATGCCCATCCTTAAAGGCTGGGCCGCGCGCGGCGTGGCCTTGCAGCAAGGCTTCGGCATGACCGAGACCAGCCCGACCGTGCTGGTGCT
>JBBSNV010000161.1:0-5641 GCA_038260375.1 Reyranellales bacterium | reverse complement strand
TCTTGCCGTCGATATGTTGGCCGGCGAACAGGATCGAGCCTTCGCTCTTTTCCAGGCGCAGCAGCGCCAGGCCCAAGGTGGTTTTGCCTGAGCCCGATTCGCCTACCACGCCCAAAGTGTGGCCTTCGCGCAAGGTGAGCGAAACGCCGTCGACCGCCTTGATGTAATCGGTGACGCGGCGCAGCAGGCCGGTCTTGATCGGGAAATAGACTTTCAGTTCTTCGGTCTGCATCAGCACCGGCGAGTCGGCCGGTGCCGCCACCGGTTGGCCCTTGGGCTCGGAACTCAGCAGATGCTGGGTGTAGGCGTGTTGCGGACGGTCGAACACCTGATCGACCGGGCCGGTCTCGACGATCTCGCCCTGGGTCATGACGCAGACCGTGTCGGCCATCTTGCGCACGATGGAGAGGTCGTGGGTGATTAGCAGCAACGCCATGCCGAAGCGCGCCTGCAGGTCTTTCAATAATTTCAGGATCTGCGCCTGGATCGTGACGTCGAGCGCGGTGGTGGGTTCGTCGGCGATCAGCAGATCGGGCTCGTTGGCTAGGGCCATCGCAATCATCACGCGCTGGCGCTGACCGCCGGAGAGTTGGTGAGGGTAGGCAACGAGCCGCTTCTCGGCGTTGGGAATGCCGACCAGGCGCAGTAATTCCAGGGTGCGGGCGCGGGCGGCGTCGCGGGTCAGGCCCTTGTGCAGGAACAGCGCCTCGTTGATCTGCTTCTCGATCGTGTGCAGCGGGTTGAGCGAGGTCATCGGCTCTTGGAAGATCATCGAGATGCGATTGCCGCGCACGCGCATTAGATCCCGCTCAGGCGCACCGACCAGCTCCTTGCCCTGGAACTTGATGCTGCCTTTGGGGTGATGCGCGGTGGGATAGGGCAGCAATTGCAAGATCGACAGTGCGGTGACCGACTTGCCGGAGCCCGATTCGCCCACCAGCGCCAGGGTCTGGCCGCGTTCGATCTCTAAGCTCACGCCGCGCACAGCTTCGACCCGGCTTTCGCCTTTGCCGAAGGTGACCGCCAGGTCGCGGATTTGCAGGAGTGTTTCGTCTACCATGATCGCCGATTGCCCCTAGTGCATCGTCTTGCGCGGGTTGAAAGCGTCGCGCACGCCCTCGCCGATGAATACCAGCAAGGTCAGCATGATGGCGACCGAGAAAAAGCCGGTCAGGCCCAACCACGGCGCCTGCAGGTTGTTCTTGCCCTGTAGTAGCAACTCGCCCAAGGACGGCGAACCGGGCGGCAAGCCCAGCCCCAGGAAGTCGAGCGAGGTCAGCGCTACGGTAGCGCCGGAGACGATGAAGGGCAGGAAAGTCAGGGTGGCGGTCAAGGCGTTGGGCAGGATGTGGCGGCGGATGATGGCAAAGTCGCGCACGCCCAGCGCGCGGGCGGCGCGCACGTAATCGAAATTGCGGGTGCGTAGGAATTCCGCGCGCACCAAACCGACCAGCCCCATCCACGAGAACAGCAGCATCAGACCCAGCAGCATCCAAAAGCCCGGCACCAGGATGCTGGCCATGATGATCAGGATGTAGAGCGTTGGCATGCCCGACCAGATCTCCATGAAACGCTGGAACAGCAGGTCGACGGCGCCGCCGAAATAGCCCTGAATTGCGCCGGCAAAGACGCCGATGACGCTGCTGAGCAGGGTCAAGGTCAGGCCGAACAGCACCGAAATGCGAAAGCCGTAGATCACCCGCGCCATGACGTCGCGCGATTGATCGTCGGTGCCGAGCCAGTTGCGCCACGACGGCGGCGTGGGCGGCGAAGAGTTCAGGCCGGTGACGATGCTGCGATAGTCGTAAGGAATGAGCGGCCACACCATCCAGCCTTTTTCCTCGATGTGCTGGGCGATGGCGGGATCGGTGAAATCGGCCTGGATCGGCAAATCGCCGCCGAAGGTGTCTTCGTCGTAGTCGTTGAAGATCGGAAAATACAATTTGCCTTCGTAGGACACCAAGAGCGGCCGATCGTTGGCGACGAATTCGGCGAACAGCGCGAAAACGAATACCACGCCGAACACCAGCAGCGAGCCCACGGCGCGCCGGTTGCGCCAGAACGCCGCCAGCCGGCGCTGCGTGATCGGCGCCAGGCCGCGTTTGCGCCGCGTGGCGCCCGGCGTGGCCGTGCCGGCGTCGATGGTCATCGATTGCGCCCCTCGAAATCGATGCGCGGATCGATTAGGGTGTAGGTCAGGTCGGTGATCAGGTTCATCAGCAGACCCAGCAGGGTGAACAGATAGAGCGTGCCGAACATCACCGGATAGTCGCGCTTGATCGCCGATTCGAAGCCCAACAAACCCAAGCCATCGAGCGAGAAAATGATTTCGATCAGCAGCGAGCTGCCGAACAGGATCGAGACGAAGGCGCCTGGGAAGCCCGCAATCACCAGCAGCATGGCATTGCGGAACACGTGGCCATACAGCACGCGCCGCTCGGGCAAGCCCTTGGCGCGGGCGGTGATAACGTATTGCTTGGAGATTTCGTCGAGGAACGAGTTCTTGGTCAGCAAGGTCAAGGCGGCGAAGCCGCTGATCACCATGGCGCCGATCGGCAGCACCATGTGCCACAGATAATCGACGATCTTGCCCAGCAGGGACAACTGGCTCCAGCCTTCGGACACCAAGCCGCGCAAGGGGAAGATGTTGAAGTAGCTGCCGCCGGCAAACAGCACGATCAACAGCAGGGCAAATAGGAAGGACGGGATCGCGTCCATCGCGATGACCATGCCGGAGGTCGCGATATCGAAGCGCGAGCCGTCGCGCGTGGCCTTGCGGATGCCAAGTGGAATGGCCACCAGATAGACGATCAAGGTGGTCCACAACCCGATCGATAGCGATACCGGCAGTTTCTCGAACAACAAGCCGATCACCGAGGTGTCGCGGAAATAGGACGTACCGAAATCGAAACGAATGTAATTGCCCAGCATCTGGAAATAACGTTCGTGCAGCGGCTTGTCGAAGCCGAATTGCTTCTGCAGCTGATCGATGAATTCCTTGGGCAGGCCGCGCGCCCCGCGATAGGTCGAGGCTTCCACGCTCGTGGTGGGTTGACGCGCCTGTTGGCCGGTGTCGCTGCCGGAGCCGCTGAAACGGCTGGTGGCGTCGCCGCCCTTGCCGCGCACCTCGGACAGAATTTGCTCGACCGGGCCGCCCGGCGCCAACTGCACTACCAGGAAATTGATGGTGATGATGCCGAGCAGGGTCGGGATCAGCAGGAGCAGGCGGCGGATAATGTAGGAGGCCATGGGGCGAGTTCTACTTGTCCTCGCCCTTGGATTTGCGATCGTTCAGCGCGGCATCCTTGGCTTGGTCGAACCACCAGGTGTCGGTGGCCAGCGGCGAGTATTTGGCCGTCACCTTAGGCCGCGAATAGCGGTCCCAATAAGCGACGCGAATTTTCGGCAGATACCAATGCGGGATGCCGAAATAATTCCATTGCAGCACGCGGTCGAGCGCGTGGGTGCGCGCCACCAAAGACGGCCGGTCGGGCGCCGACACCACCAACTCGATCAGTTCGTCGATCACCGGATCGCGGATGCCAATCATGTTGCGGCTGCCTTTCTCGTCGGCCGCTTTGCTGCCCCACATCTCGCGCTGTTCGTTGCCGGGCGATTCGGATTGGCCGAAGCTGGCCACCACCACGTCGTAGTCGAAGTCGTCGCTGCGGCGCTGGTATTGCGCGGCATCGACGGTGCGCACCCGCACGTCGATGCCCACGCGCTGCAATTGCTGCACGAACGGCAGGGTGGGACGCTCGAAAGTGGCGTCGTCCAGCATGATCTCGAACGCCATGACCTTGCCGGTCTTGACGTTGGTCAGCTTCTTGGTGGTTTTGTCGATCTCCCAGCCTGCTTCCTTGAATAGCTTGAGCGCCGCGCGCAGGCCGTCGCGGTTCTCGCCCGAACCATCGGTCACCGGCAAAGTGAAGGGGGTGGTGAACACCTCGTCGGGGATTTTGCCGCGATACTTCTCCAGAATCTTCAGTTCCTCGCCGCGCGGCAGCCCGGTGGCGCCCAGTTCGGAATTGCTGAAATAGCTGAGCGAGCGAGTGTAGGCGCCGTAGAACAAGTTCTTGTTGGTCCATTCAAAGTCGAACAAATGTGTCAACGCCATGCGCACCTTGCGGTCGCCGAACAGATCGGCGCGGCGCAAATTGAAGGCGTACATCTGCATGCCTTCGTCGAGCGAATGGGAGATCTCGTCTTTCTTGACCAAGCCGCGCCGGATGGCGGGGAAGTCGTAGCCGGTGGCCCAGTTGCGCGACACGTTCTCGACCCGCATGTCGATTTGGCCGGCCTTGAAGGCCTCGAACATCACCGTGTCGTCGCGGAAATATTCGTAGCGGATGGTCTGGAAGTTTTCGCGGCCGCGATTGATCCATAAACCCTTGCCCCAATAATTGGGGTCGAGCTCGAACACGAGCGAACGCGGCGAATCGACATTGGCGACTCTGTACGGGCCGCTGGTCAACGGCACTTCCAAGGTGGTCTTGTCGAATTCGCGGGTCGCCCAATAATGCTTGGGCATGATTGGCAACTGGCCGATGATCAGCGGCAGCTCGCGGTTCTCGCCGTTCTCGAAGGTGAACTTGACCTTGCGCTCTGCCAGCTTCTCGACCTTGGTGACCGGCGCGTAGTACAGCCGGTAGAACGGCGCGCCCTTGGTCTTCAAGGTCTCGAACGAGAATACCACGTCGTCGGCGGTAACCGGCTTGCCGTCCTGCCAACGCGCCTCGGGCCGCAAGGTGAAAATCGCCCAGGACCGGTCGGGCGGAGTCTCGATGCTTTCTGCCAGCAAGCCGTATTGGCTGAACGGCTCGTCGCCGGAACCGATCATCAGGGTTTCGTAAGCGATGGGCGCTTTGTTGCCTTTGATGATATAGGCGTTGAGCGAATCGAACGTACCGCGGATGCCCAGCCTGATCTCGCCACCCTTGGGCGCGGCGGGATTGACGTATTCGAAATGCTTGGCGCCGGGCAGATATTTCATGTCGCCATGCATCGCGATGCCGTGGCTGATGTAATTGCCGGGCGCGCTGGGCTTGAATTCTTGCGCTTGCGCGCCAGTGGCGAGCGACATGGCCAGCGACAAGGCGGCGATGATGGCAACAGCCGTCAGTCTGATGGCGAACATTCCAACTCCCTATCCCCAGCGTTCAACATCCCAAGGCTTCAACCTACGGAAAAACCCGCCGCGATAGAAGCGGCGATTGGTATTGTCGGACGGGAATTTTGGCGGAATTCCGGCGCTTTTATCCGGCCAGCAAGGCCCGTTATCCCGCCAGGAGACTAAGCGCCTCGGCATGGCTGGCACGGTCGCCCGCCGCCACCACGCGTCCGTCGCTGTTCAGGCCCAGTGGCTGGTTGCGCCAGTCGGTCATAACGCCGCCGGCGCCTTCGATCACCGGCACCACAGCGCAATAATCGTAGGGCTGTAGCGAGCTTTCCACCACCAGATCGGCCAAACCTAAAGCCAACAATCCATAGGCGTAGCAATCGCCGCCGAAGCGTGGCTGGCGCACTTTGCTGCGCAGCTTTTCGTAGATCACGGCATCGGCGCCTTTGAACATGTCGGGCGCGGTGGAATAGAGGAACGCCTTGTCGACCGAAGGGCAGGCGCGGGTCTTGACCGGCCGGC
>JBBSNV010000160.1:0-5682 GCA_038260375.1 Reyranellales bacterium | reverse complement strand
GCTCGGCATCCCGCGCGACATCACCAATCTGTACGGCGGCGGCATCTCGATCGGCCATCCGCCCGGCGCCACCGGTGTGCGCATGACCATTACCGCTATGCATCATTTGGCCGAGACCGGCGGCAAATACGCCGTAGTCAGCATGTGCCTGGGCGCGGGCCAAGGCATGGCCATGCTGGTCGAAAACCTGCTGCGTTAGGCGCTGGCCGCGCAACGGGTCGCCGCAAATCGCTTAGGGCGCCGCCCGTGTCTCGCTTAATCTGCCCCGCATGACGCCACGCGACATGCTGCTGGCCGCCCTGGTCTCGCTGATCTGGGGCTCGGCCTTCGTTTTCATCCAATTCGGCCTGCAGGATTTCTCCGCGCCGCAATTGACGGTGCTGCGCTTTGCCATTGCAGCCCTACCGGCTTTGTTCCTGCCGCGCCCGCGCATCGGCTGGAGCTTGCTGATCGCCACCGGTCTCACCTTGTTCACTGGCCAGTTCCTGCTGCTGTTCTTCGCCTATCGTGCCGGCCTGGCGCCCGGCCTGGCCTCGATCGCGGTGCAGATGCATGTGTTTTTCACCGTGGCGCTGGCGGCGCTGCTGCTGCGCGAGCGACCCAACCCAGCGCAGAGCCTGGGCATGATCGTAGCCTTTGTCGGCTTGCTGCTGATCGGCCTGACGGTAGGTGGCGACCTACCATTGCTGGCGCTGATCCTGGTGCTATCCGGCGCGCTGAGCTGGGCAATCGGCAATCTATTGCTCAAGCGCATCGGCCCGACCCCGGTGTTGCCGCTGATGGCGTGGCTCAGTCTGGTGCCGCCGTTACCGGCGCTGGTGCTGTCGCTGCTGCTGGGCGATCAGCCGCCGCTGTGGACCGCCATCGCCCAAGCCTCGGCCTTGGGGTTGATTGGCGCCCTTTACATCGGCCTGGTCGCCACCACGTTTGGTTATGGGCTGTGGAGCTATCTGCTGGCGCGTTATCCCACCGCCACCGTGGCGCCGTTTGCCCTGCTGTCGCCTGTCACCGGGGTGCTCGCTTCAGCCATCGTGTTCGGCGAGCGCTTTCCGCCGCTGCGCTATGCCGGCATGGCGCTGATCCTGCTAGGCTTAGCCGTGGTGTTGTTGCCATCCCGGTTTTTGCGCCAAGGGCTTTTGCGCCGGGGATAAGCCGAGGGGATAAGCGAGGAAACATGCGTGCCGTAGTTTGCCGCCGTTGGGGCGGGCCGGAAGATCTGATCCTGGAGAACGTGGCCGAGGAAAAACTCGGTCCCGACCAGATCCGCATTGCCAACAAAGCCACCGGCGTATCGTTCGGCTCGTCCTTGCTGATCGCCGGAAAATACCAACGCAAGCCGCCCTTCCCGTTCTCGCCCGGCACCGAAGTGGCAGGCGACGTGGTCGAGATCGGCCGCGCCGTCACCCGCTTCAACCCGGGCGACAAGGTGGTGGCGTCGCTCGATTGGGGCGGGCTATCCGAGCGCCCGGTTTCGCGCGAGAGCAACACCTTCGCTTTGCCGCGCGGCCTGGACTACGCGCCGGCGATTTCGCTGCCGCTGACCTACGCCACCTCGGCCGCAGCTTTGACCTGGCCGCATCTGCTTAACCTGCAGCAAGGACAATGGCTGCTGGTGCATGGTGCGGGTGGCGGGGTCGGCCTGGCCGCCTGCGAGATCGGCCGCATCCTGGGCGCACAGGTGATCGCCACTGCCTCCAGCGACGAGAAACGCGCCCAAGCCAAAGCCCATGGCGCGCAGCACGTCATCGACTACACCAAACAGGATTTCCGCGAGGCCGTGCTGGAGCTGACCCAAGGAAGCGGTGTCGAAGCGATCTACGATCCGGTAGGCGGTGAAGTGTTCGAGCAGTCGCTGCGCTGCCTGGCGCCAGAAGGACGTATCTGCCCCGTGGGCTTCGCCTCCGGCCGCATTCCCAAAGCGCCGGCCAATATCCTGCTGGTCAAGAACGTCTCGGTGGTCGGCCTGAACTACGGCTATTACATCGGCTGGAGCCCGCACGACGCGCGCCTCGAATGCTTCCCGAGAATCAAGGCGCTGATGGACCGACTGCAGGAATGGTCCGAGGCCGGCCGTATCAAGCCGACCATCTCCGCCAGCTACCGGCTCGATCAATACGTCGACGCGTTTCGCGCCGTGATCGACCGCAAGGCGATCGGCAGGGTCGCGATCGTGCCCTAATCGATCAAGTGCTGGACGGCGGGTTGGGCGGCGGCAAGCGGCTGCCGCGGCGCAGGCGTTTGAAGAAACCGCCAAACGCGGCAAACAAGGCGATGGCGCCGATGATAATAAATTTCTTGGCCGCCAGAATCGCGACGAGGATGCCGCCAAACAGCCCGACTTTTTTCAACGCCACGCCGGCGATCAAGGCAGCAATGCCGTATTCGGCCAGTTTGTCTGAACCCGCCTGGTATTGATCGTAGCGATTGCCGTCGGTGAAATTGACATCGGTCAACACAACGGGAATGGCCTTCTCGATTTCCGGCAGGCTCGTCATCGCGGCAATGAAATTTAATTCCAAGACGCCTTCGCGACCCAGCACCCGCACGTTGTAGTTCAAGCTGTCGTCGCCGATCGAACGGATGTGCTTGGCCCAATGCAGCTTGTGCGAGGCTTGGTCGTAGTATGGCGGCCGCGCCCAGCCAATCAAATCGAGCTCGTTGCCGCCGTTGCGGACGCGTTCGGGATTGGCGTCCCTGATCTGCTCCTTCATCTCGCTCAGCAACTCGGCATAGTCGATCTTCGCGGCGTCGTCGTCGGAGACGTGACCGTCGTCGCTGTAATACACGATGATGGCCCAACTCTCGTCGGTCAGCGGATCGAAACCGCGGGGCACCAGCGCGCCCAAACTATTGCGGCCGGTGCCTCTGGGATTGTCCCACACTTGGACCAGCAGTTTCTCGGCATCGGCCGGCGACAGATACGATAAATGCTCGGCATTCACCTCCGCCTTGCCATTGGCCAGCTTGATGACACCCGATTGCAGCTTCAATTCGCCGGCAGCGCGACGAATGGCCGCCTCGCGATCGTCCGGCGATGGCGGTTGTTGTTGCGCCAAGGCGCCAGAAGACAGCGTGAGGGTCAGCGCCGCCACGAAAGCCAAAATCATCGACCGCATGAATGTCCCCCAAAGACCCCACACAACCCGCCAACCCAGGTTGCAGAAGAATTTTATTCCGGCGCCTAAAGCTGGGCAATGCGCAGGGCGCCGTCGGCAAATAGCGCAATGCCGGCGCCAGGCCGTTTGCGCGCGCTAGGCATCGAGCCCTGCCTATGCCGATGATGTGGGCCTATGCGTCCGAATCACGGGCGGCGGTCGATGGCGAAAAGCCACGCCTGGGCTTGAGCAAAATCATGCCGCACGCGGACAACGCGCATCACCCTAAAGTATTAAGAAAATCGCATTACGCCTTGATTACAATCGACTTACGCCGTGTAAACAGTGCTGTAAAATGAGGCCCGGATCGATGCTATAATGGCTGTGGCATGTAATCGTTCGAGCGAATTGGGGAAGCACGAATGACCGTCCAGGACGTGGCGCTGACGCCGGTCGCGGCCCTTGCCGGCGGCTCGGTCGCCACTGCTCGCCAACCGCGCAACTCGGCATATTTTTTCGGCCCGGTGATCGATTTCCTCGGCCTGGGCGGCGGTTCGATCCTGGCGCTGGGATTGATCCTGCTGCTGAAGCCGTCGGATGGCTGGTACAACGAAGCGGCCAAATGGGCGCTGTTCCTGGCGTGGTTCGTCAACCACCCGCACTTCGCCTATTCCTATCAAATATTCTACGGCAATTTTCGCCAGAAGGCGTTTGGCACCAGTCTTTCTCCACAGCTGCGCGCCCGCTATGTCTTTGCCGGCATCGTCGCGCCGATCCTGTTGACCGGCTTCTTCATCATCTGCGTGGTGGCCAAAGACGACGAAACGCTGGCGCTGGCCTTCAACGCCATGAACTTCTTCGTCGGCTGGCACTACGTGAAGCAGGGCTACGGTATGATCATCGTCGATTCGGTGTTGAAGAAGCGCTTCTTCACCGCGATCGAAAAGAAGATCCTGCTGATCAACGCTTATCTGGTGTGGGCCGCCTCATGGTTGGCCGCCAACGCCAGCTTGCACGACGCGCAATTCTGGGGCCTGCACCACTACCAGTTCGCGGTGCCCGCCCAATTGCTGATGTTCGGCACCTACCTGGCTTACGGCGCCGGCATCTTCACCGCCGGCATGCTGATCCTCAAGGCGATCAAGGGTCAGAGGCCGCCGCTCAACGGCTCGATCGCCTACCTGGTTTCGCTTTATCTGTGGCTGTGGTTCGTCCGCATCAACCCGTTCTTCCTGCTGATCATCCCCGCTTTCCACTCGCTGCAATACATGGTGGTGGTGTGGCGCTATCGCCTGAACAAACTCGGCGACCAGACGGCAACCGGCACTGCTGCGAAAAGCCCGTGGCGCCATATCGGCTTTGCCACGGTCGCCATCGTATTGGGCTTTATCGGCTTTTGGGGCGCGCCTTGGGTGCTGGACGACGCCGTGCTTTACGACCGCAGCGTCTTCGGCTCCACCTTGTTCCTGTTCATGTTCTGGATCTTCATCAACATCCACCACTACTTCCTGGACAACGTGATGTGGCGGCGCGAGAACCCGGACACCGGCAAGTATCTGTTCGGCAGAACCTGACCGTTTACTTGCCGACGAATTTGGCCGGTCGCTTTTCCAGAAACGAGGCGATGCCCTCGCGGAAATCTTCTGTCTTCATCAACGGCAACAACTGCAGGAACACGTGATGGACATGGGCATCGAACGGCTCGGTCCAGCCCATGCGCATCATGCGCTTGGCCGCCTGCACCGCGAGCGGCGCGTTGGCGGCGATCTCCAACGCCAAGGCCTTGGCTTTATCCGCTACCGCCGCATCGTCGACCACATGCGAGGCCAGGCCCCAATCCAGGCATTCCTCGGCACTCAACGTGCGGCCGGTAAAGATCAGCTCGGCCGCTTTCGACCAACCCAATAGCCGCGGCAGGATCCAGGTGCCGCCCGATTCGGGCACCACGCCGCGCTTGACGAACGCTGCCGCCAGCTTGGCCGAGCGCGCCAAGACGCGGATGTCGCAGCACAATGCCAAATCCATGCCATAGCCCGCGGCCGAGCCGTTCAAGGCGCAAATCGTGGGCTTGTCCATGGCAAACAACACGGTCGGCGGCGTGTTGCGCAGATCGATATTGGTGGGAGCGGCACCGCTGCCGACGCCGATCGAATCGCTGCCCTTCTGTTGCGCCTCCAGATTGAGGCCGGCGCAAAAAGCACGGCCGGCGCCGGTCAGCACTACCGCACGCGCCGCTTGGTCCTCGTTGGCCTCGGTCAGGCGTTTGGTCAGCGCCCCCAGCATCGGGCCGGAAATCGTGTTCAGGCGCGACGGCGCGTTCAAGGTGATGGTGGCCACGCCGTCGGCCACGGCATAAAGCACTTCCGACGTCGCTGTGGACAAAGTCTGATCCATCGCTGCCTCCCGCAATTTTGCGCTATTGTTGGGCCGATCCGCTCGAGTGGCAAACCTTAAACCAACATGGCATCGACAACCGTTCCGCAGGCCAGAACCGGGCGCCTGGAAGATGCGCGCTTCCTCACCGGGCGCGGCCGCTTCATTGCCGACCGGCAAACCAGCGACATGCTGCAGATGGCGGTGCTGCGCT
>JBBSNV010000159.1:0-5704 GCA_038260375.1 Reyranellales bacterium | reverse complement strand
GCCGCCTGCCCGCCCAGCTCCTGCGCGGCGAACCAGGACCAGCGCGGATTGAGCAGCATGGCGCGGGCCAGCGCCACCATGTCGGCCTGGCCCGAGGCTATGATCTGCTCGGCCTGGTGCGCGTCGGTGATCATGCCGACCGCCATGGTTGGGATACCGGCTTCGCGCTTCACCTGCTCGGCGAAATGCACCTGATAGCTCGGCCCCAGCTGGATCTTCTGGCGCGGATCGAGGCCGGCCGAGCTGACATCGACGTAATCGCAGCCCAGCGCCTTGAGCTTCTTCGCCAGCGCCACGGTCTGCTCGACGGTCCAGCCGCCTTCGACCCAGTCGGTCGCCGACACGCGGATGCCCATCGGCTTGTGCGCCGGCCACACCGCGCGGCAGGCGGCGAACACTTCGAGCGGAAAGCGCATGCGGTTCTCGGCCGCGCCGCCATACTGGTCGGTGCGATGGTTGCTGATCGGCGACAGGAACTCGTGCAGCAGGTAGCCGTGTGCGGCATGCAGCTCGATCAGCTCGAAGCCCAGCCGCTCGGCGCGCTCGGTGGCCTGCACGAAGTCGCGCAGGGTGCGCGCCAGGCCCGCCTCGTCGAGCGCGGCGGGCGTGTGCCAGCCCTCGCCATAGGCCAGCGCCGACGGCGCTTCCGTGGTCCACGGATCCTCGCTCGGCTTCAGCGGCGCATTGCCTTTCAGCGGCACATGGGTCGAGCCCTTGCGCCCGGCATGGCCCAGCTGGATGGCCAGTTTGCTGACGCCGTATTGGCGGCACAACTCCAGCACGCGGCGCAGCGCGTGCTCATTGGCATCGCTATAAAGGCCCAGGCAGCCATGGGTGATGCGCCCGACGCGGCTGACCGCGGTCGCCTCCACGATCAGCAGGCCGGCGCCGCCCATCGCCAGCTGGCCCAGATGCGCCAGGTGCCAGTCGGTGGCGCTGCCGTCCTCGGCCTCGTACTGGCACATCGGCGACACGGCGATGCGGTTGGGCAGCTCCAGCCCGCGCAGCGCGATGGGCGAGAACAGTTTGCTCTGGGTCATGGTCGTACGTTCTACTCTTGTTCGAGCCAGTCTTCGATCAGCCGGCGGGCGATGGAATCGCGCCGCGGCATGAAGAAACCCGGCCCTTTGGACGGCGCATCCTTCAACTCCTCGCGCGTGAACCAGCGCGCGGTGTCGAGCTCGTCCTTGTTGACGGTGAAATCCATCGAATCGGTCTTGGCGGTGAAGCCCAGCATGACCGAAGCGGGAAACGGCCAGGGCTGGGAGGAGTGATAGGTCACGTCGCTGACCTTGATCGCGACCTCCTCGAACACTTCGCGCGCCACGGCGTCCTCGATGCTTTCGCCCGGCTCGACGAAGCCAGCCAGAGTGGAATGCATGCCGGGCGGGAAATGCTTGCCGCGGCCCAGCAGGGCGTTGTCGCCATGGGTGACCAGCATGATGACGGCGGGATCGGTGCGCGGGAAATGCTGCGCCTTGCAATCGGGATTGGTGCATTGCCGCTCGTGGCCGGCTTTGATCACCTTGGTCGGTGATCCGCATTGGCCGCAAAAACGATGCCGGCGATGCCAATAGGTCATGCCGCGAGCATAAGCTAGCATCGCGCCGTCGCGGCCGAACAGCAGCGGGCCGACTTGGCGCAGATCGACGAATTCGCCCATCTCCTCGAACGGGATATCGAGCTCGGTGACTTCGATGGCAAAATGCGCGCGGCCTTCGACCACGCCCAGCAAGATCAAATCGGCACCGCTGCCGCGCAAGGCGCGCGCCATCATGCCGGTGATGAACACCGGCTTGGGCTCGGCCCCCGGCCTGATCAAATTGCGTTCCTGGCGCACCGGCACGAATTGGGTCGACGAATCGCTCAGCAATTCCTCGATCCAGGCTTCGTCCTCACGCCGCAAAGTGACGCGGTCGATTTCCGCGCCAGCATAAGTATTGGGTCTTTTCATGTTCAATGAAATTGGCACAGGTGCCGGGGCGATGCAACGCGAGCGCCTAGGCCGGTGCGATCGGCGAAATGGATATGCCGGCTGGCAAAGTCGCCTTGAACCTCTCCACCGCGTCGTGAACGCGCGTCCCGTCCGGCGCGTGGAGCACGTAAATGACCACGGTGCGCTCGGCCACGCTTATGCGAAAACCCGGTAGGTTGAGCATGGCGACCGGCCACCAGGCCGGCCGTACCGGCAACCAGTCGTAATAGAACACCGCAACCACCACGTCGTCGGTGAGCTGGCGGATGGCGTCCCGATCCAACTTGCCGTCGCGGCGCAGGCGGCGAATTTTTTCGGAGCCGAGCCCGACGATATCGACGATGCCGTAGGGATTGCGATAAGCAGTCAACCCGGCGTCGTTGACCAATGCCTTGGCCTTGACGAAGTCCACCAGAAAACGGCGCATCTGGAATTGCTGGGCATAGATGTTGTTTGCCGCCAAGGGCGTCGTCGCCGCCATCGCCGTGGTGTAGGGAGAAAGACAAATCAAGACGACGGCGGCGATGCCGCCCGCCGCGGCGTTGCCGCGTGCTGCGAGGCGGCGCAGCAAGTCACGATGCACGAAGGCCGCGACCGCCAAGCCGCAGCTCCAAGCGTGAGCGTCGTAGCGGCCCAGCGAACCGTGACCGCCGAACGCGAATTGCGCCAACAACACCAGTAAGGCAAAGCCGACCAGCAATCGCTCGCGCCCTTGGCGGCGGTGGAAAAAATCGATCGCCAAAAGACCGATCAACAACAGCACCGGCAGATCGCGGCGCCAGCCGACGATCGAGCGGTAAAGATGCTCGATCGCTCCGGTCATACCCGACCACAAATCGAGCGCGGGATCGTCGAAGCTGGTCTTGACCAACAGGGAGCCAGGCACCATCGGCAGGCCGAGCGACGCGCTGTATAGCGCATAGCCGCCCAACACTGCAGCGACGAACGCCAGACACAGAGCGGCGATGCGCCAACGGCCATAGCCAGTCAGGATTGCCAGCGCCGGCAGCGACACCGTCAGGCTTTCGTAGCGCAGCAGCGGTCCCAGCACGATGCCGGCGATCAACCACCAGCGCAGCCTGCCGGCGAACAGAAATTCGATCAGCCCGACGGTCACGGCCAAGCTGCAGGCGATTTGCAAACTGGCCTCCATGCCGCTGAATACCAGCCCAGCTTGGTTCAATGCCAGCAGCGCAAACACGGCCAGTACGCTCGCTAGGATTTGGTGCGTCTCCAACGTGAAATTTCGCAATAGCCGCAGCCATAGGAACAGCGTGGCAAACAGCGCCACCAGGTTCCACGCCAACGGGTGGAATTCATGCAACGCCGTGCCGGTCAACGGCAGCAACAGCAGCGGATACAAGATCGAAGAAGACGGGCTGGCCGGCTCGCCCGGTACCAAGCCGAAATGGCCCTGCCCCAGTTGTTCGCTGAACGCCAAATGGATATAGGCGTCGTCCAGCGTGTAAACGAAATGCCCGCCATTGAGGATCAAGATGGCGGCCAACAACGCCAGCACGATCAAAGCCAGCGCCGCATAAGGCCAGTAAGATGGGAGGCGCGAAACCGCGGGTAGCTTCATGGGCGCAGGATATGGCGCTACCGCGTTTACCGCCACGCGATTTGCCCGAGATTCGCTGCGGGATTTCAGCGCTTTATCCTGTGTGCTGCGGGGACAACAAGACCCTTGTCAGCATCAGCCTCACGCCCGATATTGGGGTTGGGAGATCGGTGCGGGCGTCGTGCTCGCCAACCCGGTCAGGTCCGGAAGGAAGCAGCCGTAACGAGATTTTCGGCGGGTCGCCGCCGGTCTCCCACCTCCGCCCATTTGTGCAGTGAAAGGGCCCGCGCCATCTCATGACCGAAGCGCCCGCCCCGTACCGCGTTCTTGCCCGCAAATATCGCCCGACCAGTTTCTCTGGCCTGATCGGTCAGGAAGCGATGGTGCGCACCTTAAAGAACGCCATCGAGACCGGGCGGCTGGCGCATGCCTTCATGCTGACCGGCGTGCGCGGCGTGGGCAAAACCACCACCGCCCGCATCATCGCCCGCGCGCTGAATTGTATTGGTAAGGACGGCAAAGGCGGGCCCACGGTCGATCCATGTGGCGTGTGCGAGAATTGCGTCGCCATCGCCGAGGACCGGCATGTCGATGTCATCGAGATGGATGCGGCATCGCGCACCGGCATCGGCGACATCCGCGAGATCATCGAGGGAGTACGCTACAAGCCTGCCTCGGCGCGCTTTAAAATCTATATCATCGACGAAGTGCACATGCTGTCCCCCCAGGCCTTCAACGGCCTGCTCAAGACCCTGGAAGAGCCGCCGCCGCATGTGAAGTTCCTCTTTGCCACCACCGAAATCCGCAAAGTGCCGGTCACGGTGCTGTCGCGTTGCCAGCGCTTCGATTTGCGCCGCGTCGATATAGCCACCTTGAGTGCGCATTTCACCAAGATCGCGCAGGCCGAGAAGATCGAGATCGCGCCCGAAGCTTTGGGCATGATCGCGCGTGCGGCCGACGGTTCGGTGCGCGACGGATTGTCCTTGCTGGATCAAGCCATCGCCCATGGCGGCGGCGTGGTCAGCGCCGACCAGGTGCGCGACATGCTGGGTCTGGCCGATCGCGGCCGGGTGTTCGACCTGTTCGACAGACTGATGCAGGGCGACATCGCCACCGCGCTCACCATGCTCGACGGGCTTTACAATGCCGGCGCCGATCCCGGTGTGGTGATGCAGGATCTGCTCGACCTGACGCATTGGCTGACACGGCTGAAGTTGGTGCCCGATGCCGGCCAACCCGCTTTGACGCCGGAAGCCGAGCGGGTGCGAGGCAAGGCGATGGCCGAGAAGCTCACCATGCCGATCCTGGCGCGCGCCTGGCAGATGCTGCTCAAGGGCCTGCAGGAGACGCAAAGCGCGCCGTCGCCGATTCGGGCGGCAGAAATGGCGCTGGTCCGGCTGGCCTTCGCCTCCGACCTGCCCAGCCCGGCCGATGCCATTCGCACGATGCAAGGTGCTGCGCCGGCAAAGGCCGCACCGCCCGCTGCTCCCGGCGGCAATGGCGGCAGCCGCGCCGCTTCGCCATCGTCCAACGTCAAGGCCCGCGCGACGTCGCGCGTGCCCAGCAGCGGTTCGGCCGGTGCAGTCTCAGGAGCACCCGTGACCAGCCTGGCAGTGCAGGAACAGGAAGAAGACCCGGGCCTGGCGATTCTCGATGCGCCAGTCAATGTCGCGCCGGCGGCGCTCAAACCGATGCCGACGAATTACGAGGGCGTGGTGGCGCTGCTGGAAGAAAAACGTGAAATTCGCTTGGCCAACCAGCTGATCAACAACGTCCATGTCGTGCGCTGCGAAGCGGGGCGACTGGAGTTCAGCCCCGGACAAGATGCGCCGCCGGACTTGGCCAACAGACTGGGCGAAATGCTGGCGCGGCTGACGGGGCAGCGCTGGATGATTTCGGTGTCGAGCGATCCGGGTGCGCCGACTCTGGCAACACAGCGGCTGGCAAAAGAAGCCAGCAACCGCGCCACTGCCACCAATCATCCACTGGTGCAAAAGGTGCTGGAGATATTCCCCGGCGCGACGATCGAACGGGTGCGTAATTTGAGCGACGGTGGGGAAGCAGCAGTCGGTGCCGGCGATAGCAGCGGCGGCGAGTTGGACGATGCGCTGCTATTCGACGAGCCGCTGGCCGATGGCGATCTTTAAGGCCGGTATTTCATGAACATC